>NZ_JBBJZX010000027.1:0-23417 GCF_038148935.1 Streptococcus pseudopneumoniae
TTATAATAAGAAAGATTAAAATGTGAAAAAAGGAGATTCCTAATGGGACGTAAATGGGCCAATATCGTAGCCAAGAAAACGGCTAAAGATGGAGCTAACTCTAAAGTATATGCAAAATTTGGTGTAGAAATCTATGTAGCAGCTAAAAAAGGTGATCCAGATCCAGAATCAAACTCAGCCTTGAAATTCGTTATTGACCGTGCTAAACAAGCCCAAGTGCCAAAACACGTTATCGATAAGGCTTTGGATAAGGCTAAAGGAAACACAGACGAAACCTTTACAGAAGGACGTTACGAAGGCTTTGGACCAAATGGTTCTATGTTGATTGTGGATACTTTGACTTCAAACGTTAACCGTACAGCGGCTAATGTCCGTGCAGCCTTTGGTAAAAACGGCGGAAACATGGGCGCTTCAGGTTCGGTTTCTTACCTCTTTGACAACAAAGGTGTTATTGTATTTGCAGGTGAAGATGCCGATGCAGTTTTTGAGCAATTGCTTGAAGCAGATGTGGATGTGGACGATGTAGAAGCAGAAGAAGGAACAATCACTGTTTACACAGCTCCAACTGACCTTCATAAGGCTATCGTTGCCCTTCGTGAGTTAGGTATCCAAGAATTCCAAGTGACTGAATTGGAAATGATTCCTCAGTCAGAAGTGGAATTGTCAGGTGATGACCTTGAAACCTTTGAAAAACTTTACAGCGTTCTTGAGGACGACGAAGACGTACAAAAAATCTACACAAACGTAGACGGATTCTAATTTAACCTAGAAAACATGATCCTAAGTGAAAAAATCACTTGGGATTTTTTGAATCAAGAAAATAGTTCTCTAGGAAACTTTTTCTTGACATCTTTTTTCAAAGTGGTAAAATAGTTCTCACGGAAACTTATTTAGTTCCTAGGAGAACTAAATGTGATGGTTAGAAAGGAGTTAGTATGGATAAACCGATGTTAGTCTTTAAGCGTTTTGGTCATCAGATTCACCTGATGGTGCAAAAGGAAGCCAAACGTTGTGGTATTGAATTTATGGGTGGGCCTCAAGGTCAAGTTCTACGTTTTTTAGGTTGGCGTGAGCATGAACAAGAATTAACGCTCATCAAGGATATTGAACAAGAACTCCATATTAGCAAGTCTGTTGCTAGTAATTTGGTCAAGCGTATGGTGCAAAATGGTTTGGTGGAATTGGAGGCGAATCCCAGCGATAAGCGGGCAAAATTTGTACGTTTGACGGAAAAATCGCGTTCTCAGATGCAAGAAGTTAAGGCGTTTTTTGAACGAATAGACAAGCAGTTGATGGCAGACATTGATGAAGATGAATTACTGATTTTTGAGAAAGTCCTCAATCAACTACAGGAAAATATCAAGAGAATAGGAGGAGATAATGAAGAAATTAGCCAAACGAATTAGTAGAAAAGAATGGGGGATGATTTTACTAGCCATTCTCTTCACCTGCTTTTCGGTCTATCTAGAGTTGGAAGTGCCAACCTATATCTCAAAAATTACGGATTTGCTAGGTAGTCAAGCAACTAATTTAGATGAGTTGTGGCAGCCGGCAAGCATGATGGTGGGAATGTCCTTTCTTGCCTTCTTGTCCGTAGTTGCAGTTGGATTTTTTGCATCCCGAGTGGCGGCTTCTTATACTAGTAGGCTGAGAAGTGATATTTTTAACCGAGTTTTAGATTACTCACAGACAGAGATTAAGAAGTTTTCTATTCCCAGCCTCTTAACTCGTACCACTAATGATATTACTCAAGTTCAGATGTTGATTACTATGGGCTTGCAAGTGGTGACGCGTGGTCCGATTATGGCTATCTGGGCTATCGGGAAGATTTTAGGTCATTCGGAATACTGGCTCTGGGCTGTACTTGTGGCAGTGATTGTCAATGTTTTGATGACAACAGTTTTGATGACGCTAGCCTTTCCAAAACAGTCCTTGATTCAAAGTCTGACTGATAAACTGAATAGCATTACTCGTGAAAGTTTAACAGGTATTCGCGTCGTTCGTGCCTACAATGCTGAAAAGTACCAAGATGAAAAATTTGCAGCAGCAAATGATGAATTGACACGCTTGAATTTGTTTGTCAACCGTCTCATGGCTATTTTGAATCCCATCATGATGGGGATTTCAAGTGGTTTGAGTGTGGCGATTTATTGGATTGGGGCCTATGTGATCAACGATGCTGCTCCGACAGCGCGTCTGCCCCTCTTTAGTGATATGGTTGTTTTCATGTCTTATGCCATGCAGGTTGTCATGGGATTCCTTCTCATGGGAGCGCTCTTCATCGTTCTTCCTCGAACCATGGTCTCTGCCAAACGGATTAATCAGGTTCTAGATTTGCATTCTTCTATCCAAAATCCTGCTCAAGTGCAGTTGGCTGATGAAAATCTCAAAGGTCAGGTCGAATTTAAGGATGTGACTTTCCGCTATGCGGCAAATTCGGAGGCGGTTATTGAGCATGTTAGCTTTAAAGCAGAAGCGGGTCAAACAGTGGCCTTTATTGGGTCAACGGGTTCTGGTAAGTCAACTCTGGTCAATCTGATTCCACGTTTTTATGACGTATCAGCAGGAGAAATTCTGGTAGACGGTGTCAATGTTCAAGACTATGACTTGAATGATTTGCGCAACAAGGTTGGTTATATTCCCCAGAAAGCGGTTCTCTTTTCAGGTGATGTCAAGGGTAATCTAGACTTTGGACAGAGTCAAGAAACACCGCTTAGTGAGCAGGCTATGTGGCAAGCTTTGGAATTGGCCCAGTCTAAGAGCTTTATCGAAGACAAGGAAGCGGGCTTAGCGTCAGAAGTGGCCCAAGGAGGAACCAACTTCTCAGGTGGTCAAAGACAGCGTCTGGCAATTGCGCGTGCCTTAGCTCGGAAGCCAGAAATCCTCATCTTTGATGACTCCTTCTCAGCCTTGGACTACAAGACAGACCGTGTCCTACGCCAAGAGCTAGCAGAGAAAACCAAGTCTATGACCAAGCTTATCGTTGCACAGCGTATTTCAACGATTATGGATGCAGATTTGATTTTGGTCTTGGATCAAGGAAAAGTCGTGGGACAAGGCACCCACAAGGAACTTCTAGCAAATAACGAAGTTTACCAAGAAATTGCCTATTCACAATTATCGAAGGAGGAATTGGAACATGGAAAATAAAAAACTGTCGCTCTGGAAACAGAGTAAACCCTATCTTGCAGGTCTCCAGTTTGCCCTTCTGATCGCCTTTCTAGCAACAATCTTATCCAATATCATTACTGTTTATGGTCCAACTCGTATCAAGGAAATGACTAATATTATTGCAAGTGGGCTAGAAACAAGTGTGGATGTCGCTGCGGTTACAGCCATTGGTAGTTTTTTGGCCGTCATCTATGTGATTGGACTTCTATCAAATTATTTGCAGGCCTTTCTGTTTACAACAGCCATTCAACGTTTTTCAGAGCGTTTGAGAAGAGCGATTGCAGAGAAAATTAATCGCCTACCATTGAGATATTTTGATGGACACTCTCAAGGAGATACCTTGTCTCGTGTAACCAATGACGTTGACACTGCAGCCCAGTCCCTTAATCAAAGTCTGGGAACAGTTCTTTCATCCACTTTACTGGTCGTGGCAGTCTTGGTAACTATGTTTGGGATGAACTGGATTTTAGCCTTGGTGACGGTTGTTTCAACCCTTGTTGGATTTGTATTTGTATCCGTCTTTATGGGCAAATCCCAGGGCTTCTTTAAGAGTCAGCAGAAAGATTTGGCAGCTGTCAATGGCTATGTGGAGGAAATGTACTCTGGCCATAATGTGGTGACCAGTTACAATGCCATCGAGAGTACGAAAGAAGAGTTTGCGAAATTAAACCATCGTCTGTATGATAGTATCTGGAAATCTCAATTTATTTCAGGGATTATGATGCCGATTATGATGTTCATTGGGAACTTTAGTTATGCCTTAGTGATTATTGTCGGTGCAGCCTTGGCTCTGAATGGGCAGATTAGTATCGGGATTATCGTTGCCTTTATGGCCTACGTTCGTATCTTTTCTCAGCCTCTTTCACAAATCGCCCAAGGGATTACTAGTTTGCAGCAGGCTAGTGTAGCCATGGGACGTGTCTTCGAATTCCTAGCTGAAGAGGAAATGGGAGACGAATCCCATAGAGAAAGACAATTGAGCGATATGAAAGGTCAAGTGGTCTTTGATCGAGTTTCCTTTGGTTATACACCAGAGCGAACTATTATCCATGACTTTTCTGCGACAGCTCATGCAGGTCAAAAGGTTGCGATTGTCGGACCGACTGGAGCTGGGAAGACAACCATTGTCAATCTTTTGATGAAGTTCTATGAGATTGATAAGGGAAGTATCCGCATCGATGGCGTGGATACCAAGGAGATGAAGCGTTCGGAAGTACATGATGCCTTTTCAATGGTCTTGCAGGATACTTGGCTCTTTGAAGGAACTATTCGCGACAATCTTATCTATAACCAAGAGGGGATTAGTGATGAGCGCGTGATTGAAGCCAGCAAGGCTGTAGGGATTCACCACTTTATCATGACCCTACCAGATGGTTACGATACCGTCTTGGATGATACAGTGACCTTGTCTGTCGGGCAAAAACAACTCTTGACTATTGCTCGTGCTTTGCTGAAAGATGCACCACTCCTAATCCTAGATGAGGCGACTTCTTCTGTTGATACTCGGACGGAGGAATTGATTCAGAAAGCTATGGACCGATTGATGGAGGGAAGAACTTCCTTTGTCATCGCCCACCGCTTGTCAACCATCCGAAATGCTGACTTGATTCTTGTCATGAAAGATGGCAATATCATTGAGCAAGGCAATCATGATGAGCTAATGGCGCAAGGAGGCTTCTACGCTGACCTCTATAACAGTCAGTTTACAGAAGATGAAGCAGAAGAATAAACCCAAAGAAGGCTTGACGGCCTTCTTTTTCTTATTTATACTAGAATACATAGAAAGAGAGAAGTATGAGTCAGAAATTATACAATATGAAATTTGCTGCGGTCTATCTAGCCTTGGTTGCAAAGGTTGAGCGAAAGGGTGGAAGGGCAGAGTCAGTTCACCAAGTGACCAGTTGGTTGACAGGGTATGAAGTGTGTGACATCCTCGCTTGTCTGGATAGAGATGTTACCTATGGAGATTTTTTTCGACAAGCACCATATTATGTTCCTGAACGAATTGCGATTACAGGGAAGATTTGCGGTGTCCGTATTGAGGAAATTGATGATCCTCTGATGCAGGAAATACGTCGCTTGGACAAATTAGTAGATTGGCTTGCCAAGGGGAAAACATCTCAACAAGTTCTAGAAAAGTATGAGAAATCGAAATGAAAAATTATCAAGAATGGTATGGCCACATCGCTGGTAAGATTGAAAATAAGTCTTTCCTTCTGAGCTTGTTAAAATCTTTCAATCGGTTTATGGCAGTAGTCATGCCTATAGTTTATTTAACCTTGTTAGTAATTACCTATCTCCAAGAAGGACTTGGGAAGCAGGTCTTGATGTATGTGTTTGTCCCTGCGTCAGGTTTTGTGATTTTGTCCCTTCTCCGTAAGAAACTCAATGCCCCTAGGCCTTATGAAGTTTGGGAAATTGTACCGCTACTAGACAGAGATAGTCCTGGTCAATCTATGCCCAGTCGTCATGTCTTTTCAGCAACCATTATCTCCATGGCTTGCTTGCATACTAGTTTATCTGTAGGGGTTATCTTGTTGGTTTTGTCAGCCTTCCTAGGTCTAGTGAGAGTCTTAGGTGGCGTGCATTATCCCAAGGATGTAGTAGTTGGTTATATTTGTGGTCTTGTGTGGGGTGTGCTTTTCTTTCTATTTTGACCTGTAAGTTAAGGTGGTCCTACAACCACTTACGAGTCTAAAGTAACCACTTGCTTTTTTGCTCTTGTTTTCTTATTTTGGCTTTGATATAGTAGAGTCAGAAAGGAGATGGAATGAAGTTACGAATCGAAATTGACAGCAATTTAGAGGAAACTGAAATTGTTATCAAGGCAGCGGCTTTGACAGATGAGATTGCGGATTTACAGCGCCTCTTGCAAGAGTCCAAGTCTCCGAGGTTGATTTTTTACAAGGGAACAGGTGAATATTATCTGGACTTATCGGAAATTCTCTTCTTTGAGACAGAGGGGAACAAAATTTATGCCCATACCCATAAAGATGCCTACGAGGTTCGGCTTAAACTCTATGAGTTAGAGGCTATCCTTCCTCGCTATTTTAGTCGGGTATCCAAGTCAACGATCGCTAATATTCGGCAAGTCTATTCGGTGGACAAGTCCTTTTCAGGAACGGGCACCATTTCCTTCTATCAGACCCACAAGGAGGTTCATGTCTCACGGCATTACCAATCCCTCCTAAAAGAAAATCTAAGAAACATGAGGTAAGAACATGAAAAAGAAAGCATTTGGTATTGTGTTGCTCGTTTTAGCAACTTTGATATTATTGCAAGGAAATTTTGGAATCCCTTCTCTTGGAGGGCAAATTTGGCCCTTGATTGGTATTGCTTTTTTTGCCTACCAATCAGTTGGAGCTTTGTTGCGTCGCCACTTAACTTCAGCCTCTTTTACAGCTCTAGTAGCCCTCATGATTGCTAACCACTTTTATGATATTTTACCGATTCCAAATCAGTCTTTATTTTGGGCTAGTATTTTAATCGTAATGGGTGTCAGCGCACTCACTCATTCTAACAGAACTTGGAATGGAAAAAAATGGTGGTATGATGGTGAAAAGACCATTCTTACAGATAAGGAAGTCGCTTTTGGGACTGGGACTTTCTACAAGCAAGACCAAGAATTGGTAGAAGACCAAGTTGAAGTTGGTTTTGGGAATGCCAAGATATATTATGACAATGCAGAGATGTTAGGTGATAGCGCAACACTGAAAGTAGAAGTTGGTTTTGGCAATGCAGTTATCTATGTTCCCCAACATTGGCGAGTGGATTTGAAGGTGGAAACTTTCTGTGGTGTAGCCAAGGCAGATACTTCTCTAGCTCCAACCAGTAAAACTTTGATTATCCGTGGAGATGTGGCTTTTGGGAAGTTGGGAGTTGTCTACGTTAAATAAAAAGCTAAAAAATCTTCACTGCAAGCATCAAAATAGGCGTACTAAGAGTAGGAAATTGATGCCTTGCTCTGATTTCAGTTCTATGGTTGTTAGACTTTAAAAATGAAATGTCGCCTTTAAAAGTTGTATATTTTTCGATATTTTGGCTCTTACGTTTGATGTATCTATGTCCTACAGCGTGGATGATGTAGTGTAAAATGTTTTTAAAAAAATGAGTGATATTGGACAGGTTTTTTGGCTTTTAATTGCTCAGGAGCTATGAAAGCAAGCACTTGGGTTTATGACAAGGGAGAATGGTATTATGTAAGTTCTTCTGGTGCCATGCTAGCGAATGATTGGGTCAAAGATAATGGCAAGTGGTATTATCTAGCTTCATCAGGTAAGATGCTTCGCAATACCTACACCCCTGATGGTTACTACGTTGGCAACTCAGGTTCCTGGCAATAAGAATAATACTCTTCGAAAATCTCTTCAAACCACGTCAGCTTCATCCACAACCTCAAAACGCTGTTTTGAGCAACCTGCGGCTAGCTTCCTAGTTTGCTCTTTGATTTTCATTGAGTGTAAGAAGTCCTTTTCCTTTAAGGAAGAGGCTTTTTACTTGCTTTTCTGCTGCCTCCTCATTTGTCCTAAAGCCTTTTTTGTGTTAAAATGAATGGTATGAAAGCTAAAAAAATGTGGATGGCAGGTCTGGCTCTGCTTGGTATTGGGAGCCTTGCCCTTGCTACGAAAAAAGTTGCAGATGACCATAAGCTCATGAAGACTCAGGAAGAGTTGACAGCGATTGTGCGAGACCATTTTTCAGACATGGGAGAAATTGCGACCCTCTATGTTCAAGTCTATGAAAGCAGTCTAGAGAGATTGGTTGGCGGTGTCATTTTTGAGGATGGCCGTCATTATACCTTTATCTATGAAAATGAAGACCTAGTCTATGAGGAGGAAGTCTTATGATACAGCCAGCAAGTTTAGAAGAATTGGCATCTTTAGTGGAAAAAGATGGGAAGAAGGTTTTCCTTTTTGTGGCGGATTGGTGTGGCGATTGCCGTTATATTTATCCTGCCTTGCCAGAAATTGAGGAGACCAATCCAGAGTTCACCTTTATTCGAGTGGATCGAGATCAGTATATGGATCTAGCTAAACTCTGGGATGTTTACGGAATTCCTAGCCTTGTTGTTCTAGAAAAAGACAAGGAAATCGGTCGTTTTGTCAATCGCGATCGTAAAAGCAAGCAACAAATTAACGACTTTTTAGCAGGATTGAAATAGGAGAAAAAGGAAACAATGATTTTTACATATAACAAAGAACATGTCGGTGATGTCCTTATGGTCATCGTGAAAAATAGCGGAGATGCCAAACTGGATGTGGAGCGCAAAGGCAAGGTAGCCCATGTTTTTCTCAAAGATAATGGGGAAACAGTGGCTTGGAATATTTTTGAAGTTTCAAGTTTATTTGAAATTGCAGAGCGCGGTCAAGTCTTTTTATCAGATGAGCAAGTCGCTCGTTTGAACCAAGAATTACAGGCGGAAGGTTTTAAAGAGGAAATTGTTAATGACAAGGAACCTAAGTTTGTTGTTGGTGAAATTGTCGAGATGGTAGCTCATCCAGATAGTGACCACCTCAACATTTGCCAAGTTGCAGTCGCAAGTGACAAGACAGTACAAATCGTTGCAGGGGCTCCTAATGCGCGTGTCGGTCTGAAAACCATTGTGGCTCTTCCGGGAGCTATGATGCCAAAAGGCAATCTCATTTTCCCAGGCGAACTTCGTGGTGAAAAGAGTTTTGGCATGATGTGTAGTCCTCGTGAATTGCATTTGCCAAATGCTCCGCAAAAACGAGGGGTGCTTGAATTATCAGAAGATCAAGTTGTCGGAACACCATTCGACCCAGCGAAACACTGGACTGCCTAGGAAGTTGTCAGTATCTGATAGACCAGCTAGAAGGAAATAAGATGGCAAAAAATGTTGTGATTACAGGAGCGACATCAGGCATTGGTGAAGCGATTGCGCGTGCTTATCTGGAGCAGGGGGAGAATGTTGTTCTAACAGGACGACGGACAGACAGATTAGAGGCTCTCAAGTCAGAGTTTGCAGCAACCTATCCAAATCAAACAGTTTGGACCTTTCCACTAGATGTCACGGATATGACTATGGTGAAGACTGTCTGCTCTGATATTCTAGAAACGATAGGTCAGATTGATATTCTGGTCAACAATGCCGGACTGGCTCTTGGCTTGGCACCCTATCAGGACTATGAAGAGTTGGATATGCTGACCATGTTGGATACCAATGTCAAAGGCTTGATGGCGGTTACTCGCTGTTTCTTGCCAGCAATGGTAGAAGCAAATCAAGGTCATATCATCAACATGGGGTCAACCGCAGGAATCTATGCCTATGCGGGTGCAGCTGTTTACTCAGCTACCAAGGCGGCAGTTAAGACTTTTTCAGATGGACTACGAATTGATACCATTGCAACGGATATCAAGGTTACGACCATTCAGCCTGGAATTGTCGAAACAGATTTTTCGACGGTACGTTTTCACGGTGATAAAGAGCGGGCTGCGTCCGTTTACCAAGGAATAGAAGCTTTGCAAGCTCAGGATATTGCAGATACAGTAGTCTATGTGACCAGTCAACCTCGTCGTGTGCAGATTACAGATATGACCATTATGGCCAATCAACAAGCGACAGGTTTCATGGTTCATAAAAAATAAAAAATTTTTCTCGAAAAGTTACAAATTTCTGTAACTTTTTTTGATTTCCTGCGAATAGATAAGTAGGAGGAAGAAAATATGTATAATAAAGTTATCATGATTGGACGTTTGACGTCTACACCAGAATTGCACAAAACCAACAATGACAAGTCAGTAGCTCGCGCAACTATCGCTGTGAATCGTCGTTACAAAGACCAAAATGGTGAACGCGAAGCGGATTTTGTTAATATGGTTTTATGGGGAAGACTAGCAGAAACATTGGCAAGCTACGCAACCAAAGGTAGTCTTATTTCTGTGGATGGGGAATTGCGTACTCGTCGTTTTGAGAAAAATGGTCAAATGAATTATGTGACCGAAGTACTTGTCACAGGATTCCAACTCTTGGAAAGTCGTGCTCAACGTGCCATGCGTGAAAATAATGCAGGCCAAGATTTGGCAGACTTGGTTTTGGAAGAGGAAGAACTACCATTTTAAACATTGAAAAGTCTGAGTTGGTCTCAGGCTTTTTTATACTGTCTAAATGTGTTACAATGAACTAGTTGAAACTTTTTGGAGGTTGGAATGAGTAGAGAATATACAAGAACAATCGTCAAAATTATATTTTGTACAGTAGTTATATTTGTTTTTGCGATTTATACTCATGTGAGTCAGACAGATCCTATTCCGGGACAAATAAAAGTTGGAGCGACTTATATGACGATGAATAGTGAATTTTATAGACATTTACATAATGAGATTCAACGCTATTCTGATTCAGAAGGTCAGATATTGTATACTCGGGATGCAGAGATGAGTGAAGAAAAACAGAGTAAACAAATTGATGAGTTTATAGCGAAGCGAGTGAATGTTATTGTTATTAATCCAGTTAAGAGTGATAGCGAGCAAATTGTAGAAGCGGTAAGTAGGGCAAAGAATTTTGGAATTAGAGTTATAGCAGTAGATAGTCAGTTGAATAATATAAAAGTTGATACGAGCATAGTTTCTGATAATTACCATGCTGGGATATTGATTGCCAAGGATTTGATGAAACGTACCTCAAATGCCCATATCCTTTTGTTAACGCATAAAGATGCTTTATCAGCTAACCAGAGAATAACTGGTTTTTTGGATACAATAAAATCAGAAGAATCTTATCAAATTATCTCAGAAATAGAAACGGTTGGTCAAACAGAGTATGCTATGGCTACTGTAGATGCTGCGTTATCTGAAGGTCTAACATTTGATGTTATAGTGGCTTTAAATGATAGAGCCGCTATAGGAGCTTTGGCAGCAATTAAAGAATCGAAAATAATTTCAAAAAAACTTATTTATGGAATAGATGGTTCACCAGATATGAAGCATTTATTAGCTACGACAGATGAAGTGACGGGAACGGTTGCTCAATTTCCATCTCATATGGGGAGAAAAGTATCGGAAACAATAGATTTATTAGTAAAAAAAGAAGAAGTTGAAGAATTATATACTATACCTGTACAATTTGTTGATAAAAATAATATAATTCAGTTTGATATTAATGGGTGGCAGTAATGAAACAGGTAAAAGGTGTCCAGTACTCTATAATTTTGCTTTTATTAATTAATTTTCTAACCATTATATACAATGGAGCTTTGTATATACAGATTACAAACTATGTAATTTCAAAGGGACAGATGATACTCTTATTGGGAGAATTAAACAATATTTCAAAATCACCTGACCAGATTTTTTGGTATTCAATTATTTTTTTTGTCGGTATTATTTTTATATCTACCTATAAAATGTATTCAACTGAGAAAAAATGGCCAATTTTTTCAAAATGGAATTTGTTTGAAATAGTATTAATGATTGGTGTTATATGGTCACAAAATCTGTCATACAATGGAATAATATTATTAGTTTTTGCTGATATATTCTATAGTTCAAGAGAGTTTCAAGACTCTGATAGTAAACGTTCTTGGATTATTTTTATTTTCTTGAGTTTTTTAATGTTACTTTTAACAGACTATGAAATCTTGTCACTATTTATAAAAGTTCCATCTCTTTCTACCTATATCCAATTTTACCCATCGTCCATACGAGGTGTAGTGTTATTTTTAGAAAATGCATTGACGTCATTAAACGTTATTATTTTCATCATCTCTTTATTGTCTTATATCCTATACGTGATTAAAGAACACCATAATATTGAGGAAGAGCTTAAAATGTTATCTAGAGTCAACACTGAATTGAATCATTACATATCGTTATCAGAGAAAATCGCTGAAGATCGAGAAAGGAAAAGAATTGCTCGGGAAATTCATGATACTCTAGGTCATGCGTTGACAGGAATTTCAGCAGGGATTGATGCTGTTTCTGTACTAATTGATGTTCATCCTATCCGTGCTAAAGAACAGTTGAAAAATGTTTCAAATGCAGTTAGAGAGGGGATAAAAGATGTTAGGGGATCATTACATAGACTAAGACCAGGAGCTTTGCAAAATAATGGTTTAAAAGATGCTCTAATATTAATGATTAGTGAGTATGAGTCTCTATCTAAACTCTCTGTCGATCTAAAATATGAATGGGGAAATATTGATTTAGATGTGATACAGGAAGATACTATTTTTAGGATTATACAAGAATCTATGACAAATTCTGTTCGTCATGGACATGCTAGTAAAATGAGCATTCGCTTTATGAGTGAGGATAACAACATAATAGTTTTGCACGATAATGGAATAGGTTTTGACGACTTACAAATTGGGTATGGCTTGAAACAAATGAGAGAGCGAGTTTCTATTTTAGGTGGTTCTATTCATTTTGAAAATAGGGAAGGATTTTACACTAAAATAGTTTTTCCAAAAATAGGAGGTGAAGTATATGATAAAGGTAATGATTGCAGATGATCAGGCGTTAATTAGAGAGTCTTTGCAGATCATTTTATCAGTATATGCTGATATTGATGTTGTATCCGTCGTTGGTGATGGTATCGAAGCTATGGATAACATTATGACTGTAAAACCGGATATAATTTTAATGGACATTAGAATGCCCAGAATGGACGGAGTATTGGCTACAAAAGAAATCAAAAAACGTTTTCCAAATATAAAAATTATAATCTTAACAACATTTGATGACGACGAATTTATTTTTAGTGCTTTAAAATATGGTGCATCTGGCTATTTATTAAAAGGAGTTTCAACAGACGAGTTATATCAAGCCATTCAGACAGTGTATAAAGGTGGAGCTATGATTAATCCTAATATAGCCAGTAAGGTATTTCAATTGTTCTCTCAGATGGCACAGACCAATTTTTCTATTACTGTGAAGGAAGAGAATATTGAAAATATATCACTGACAGAATGGAAAATTATTCAGCAAGTGGCATTTGGAGAATCAAATAAGGAAATTGCCAGTAATCTTTTTTTATCCGAGGGAACAGTGCGCAATTACCTTTCTATCATTCTTTCAAAACTAAATTTGAGAGATAGGACACAGTTAGCCATATGGGCTGTACAAACAGGTGTGACACAAAAGAATTTTTCGAAGGAAATGGATAAATGAAAGTAAAGCAATTGTTTCTAGCGATACTGTTTGTGCTAAGTTGCTTGAGTTTATTTCTTATTTGGGAAAACAAGCAGATAAAGATTATTAGACTGGGTTTTTATTCTGATTCTAGTTGGGGAATTCCTACAGGGAATAACAGCTACGTACTAGATGAGGCTATTAAGAAATTTGAAGAGCTTCATCCAGGGGTTAAAATTGTATATGATTCAGGTATTCCTAAGGAGGAGTATTCTAATTGGATTTCAAGTCAAATTTTAAAAGGTTCTGAACCGGATGTATTTCTATTATCAAGCGACCAATTATCTTTATTTGCATCAAAAGGTATTTTAAAAAACCTAAATTCCTATCTGTCTCAAGAAGATGCCTCTAATTTCTATGATGTATCTTTGCAGGCAGCAAAATACGGAGATGATTTATACGGTCTTCCATATGAAAGCAATCCCATGTTGATGTGTGTAAATCAAGATTTACTTTTAAGAGAGGGCATTGAAATTCCTAAAGTAGGGTGGACACTGAAAGATCTATATGAGATTAGTAAAAAAATTACAAAAGATACCGATGGAGATGGAATCGTTGATCAATTTGGGATAACAGGATATAGTTGGAAAGAATCTCTAGCAGCCTTTGGTGTTACTATTTCTGAGAGTGGTATTCCTCGTATAGATTCGTCAGAAATGAAGGATGCTTTATCCTATATAAGGGAATTGAATCAATTAAACGGGCGCTACAAAGTAACTTATAAAGATTTTGATGAAGGCCATGTGGCCTTTTATCCAATGAGTTTGGCACAATATCGCACATATAAACCTTTTCCTTATCATGTGGCCAAATATACAAATTTTAACTGGACATGTATTTCATTGCCAACGACTGAGGAAGACATTCGTTCGACTGTAACAGATACTTCCTTATACGTGGTTTCTTCGCGTGCTCGCAATTCAAAACTTGCCGTATCGTTTATAGAATTTTTAACAAACAATCTTGAAATTCAACAAAATTTATTTAACAAGGGTCAAGGAAGCTCAGTATTACCAGAGGTAGTAACTAGTTTGAAGAGTGAAGAGTTGATGAAGAAAGGAATGATTGGTCAAAATGCCTTAACGACTACTTCACTGGATTATATAATGAAAAATTCAATTACAACTATTTCAAAAGGGATAGATTCAAAATCATTGGTTGGAATAGAAGAAAGATTAGAAGCATTATCTATGGATGAAAATAACACGGATATTGAAGGTAGTCTTATTAAGTTACAAAAAGAACTAGATATAGGAACCCTTAAATAGATATCAAGATTATTATTTCTTAAATAATACGAACATGGCAGATGTCTTTATTGACATTTGTCATTTTTTTATTGACATTTATCAATAAACTTTTGTGACATTTAACAATTATAAAGTGAAGATAAGGATGATAGAATGAAATCAATAAAAGGAGGGAAATATGAAATATTTGATATTAGTCAGTCATGGAGGACTCGCAGAGGGATTGAAATCATCTCTTTCTATGTTTGCTTCGGATAAGGTAGATGATGTCATAGCAATTGGCTTAAAAAATGGGGAAAGTCTTGCAGATTTTTCTGTAGATGTCAAGAATGCTATTGAATCTCTGAATGAAAATGATTCTGTTCTTGTTTTAGCAGATATTGTTGGGGGAAGTCCTTTAACAACTGTTGCAACAGTATTAGAAGAATTTGGAAAATTAGAGAATGCAACTATTTTGGGAGGCATGAACTTAACAATGGCACTTACAGCAGTGGTGATGAAAGACATTCTGACTGGAAGTGAACTTGTTTCTACGATATTAAACGAATCATCCTCAGCTCTACAGGAATTTGAAGTCGGATCGGATGATAATCTTAATGAAGAAGACGATATTTAGTTATATAAGGAAAGGGATAAAAAATTATGGTAGTAACATTTGTACGAATTGACGATAGAATGATTCATGGACAAACAGTCACTAGATGGGCAAAAGAACATCCATGTGATGGCTTAATTGCAGTAAATGATGCTGCTGCATCTAATAAGGTTTTAATTCAGGCCTATAAAGGTGCGTCAGATAAAAAAACATTTGTTTGGACAAAGGAAGCATTTAAAGAAAAATCATCTAAAGTAACAGAATCAGACAGTAGATATTTTTTGATTACTAAGAATCCAATTGATATGAAAGAAATTTTAGTAGACCAGGGCTTTATTCCAGGAGATGTTAAAGAGATTATTGTAGGACCTGCTAACGATAGACCAGGTGCTATCAAGTTGGGAAATAATCAATCAATTACTCAAGAGGAAGCAGTTGCACTAGAAGCAATTGAAAAAGCAGGATATAAAGTTAGATTCCAATTATTACCAGATGTATCTATTGGCTATTGGAGTGATTTTAAATCAAAATTTGGATTTTAATAATGAAATAAGGAGACAAAATGATGGAAATTTCTTGGATTCAAGCAGCTCTTTTAGGATTGTTTGCAAGTTTAGCATCGATGCCAGGTATGGGGGGATCCAGTATTGGGAACTATACTTTGGGGCGCCCATTAGTTGGTGGTTTAATTGTAGGTTTAATATTAGGAGATATAACAACAGGGGTAATCGTTGGTGTAGCTTTACAGGTATTATATATTGCCTTAGTGACACCTGGTGGAACTGTATCTGCAGATGTACGGGCAATTTCTTATATCGGAATTCCGTTGTCTATCCTATTTGTTCATGCAAATAATATTTCAGGTGAAGTAGCAATTGCAGCAGCAGCAGCGCCAATTGGAGCCGCAGTTGGAACAATTGGAACTGTTTTATTCTATGGTACAGCTACTATGAACTTGATTTGGCAACACATTGGGTGGAAAGCTGTAGAGAAAGGTGATTTTAAGAAGTTATATGCTGTTGATTGGGTATATCCTTGGATTTCACATTTTATCTTTTCTTTCTTACCAACAATGATTATTACAAAATTTGGACCAGATATGGTTGATCTTATGAAAGTATATCTTCCTATGGATGGTTTTGTAATGAAGTCTCTATTTACTGTAGGAGCACTCCTTCCATGTGTGGGTATTGCAATACTTTTGAAACAAATTGTTACAAAAACAACAGACTTTATTCCTTTCTTTGTCGGGTTCACGTTAGCAAAATCTTTAGGTTTGAACTTAGTAGCAAGTGGTGTGGTGTCATTAATTTTTGCAGTAATTTATTATGAATTAGAAGTTATTAAATCTGCCCGTACGACAGCAGTTGTCAGTGATATGGGATTTGATGAAGAGGAGGATATTTAGGATGAGTCGAAAAAAAATATCAAGAAAAACATTGACAAAATCATTTCACCACTGGTTTTATGGACATCTGACATGTTTTTCTCAAGAACACATGCAAACTTTTGGATATTTAACTTCTATGCTTCCAATAGTGGAAGAAATGTATGATACTAAAGAAGAACAAAAAGAAGCTATGCAAACATACACAGCATTCTTTAATACTGAGCCACAGTTAGGGTCTCTAGTAGTTGGGATTACGGCTGGTTTGGAAGAAGCGCGTGCAAATGGAGATGCCGTAGATAGTGAAACCATCAATGGAATGCGAGCTGGTCTAATGGGGCCTATTGCAGGTATTGGAGATTCACTTATTGTAGGAACATTAATTCCTGTTTTGTTAGGGATAGCTCTAGGTCTTTCTAAAGGAGGAAATATTTCTGGTGCAATATTCTATATTATTGCATGGAATCTATTAGTCTATCTTGGAATGCGTTTTGCTTATTTTAAAGGATATGAACTTGGAGATAAAGCAGTAGAATTTTTAGTAGGTCCTAAAGGTCAGGCGCTAAGAAAATCAATTAGTGTTGTTGGTGGTATGGTCATAGGAGCTGTTGCAGCAACTTGGGTATCTGTCACTACGGCGCTAGAGCTGAAAAATGGAGATGGGGAAACATTTTTAAACTTACAAGAAAAGATTGATGGTGTTTATCCAGGTCTTTTAACAGCAGGTTTTATTGTTCTTTGTTGGTGGCTGATGGCTAAAAAGAAAGTTTCTCCAAATTGGGTAATGCTCCTATTGGTAGTTATTGCACTTGTAGGAGTAGCTTTAGGATTTTTCAATCCAGGTTTGAAATATTAATAGCATATATAGAAAAGCAACGGTTCATAATCGTTGCTTTTCTATATATGCGTAATAGAAGGGTTTAGAGTTTCGGTATTTGTAAAAGAATTAACGAAAATACTAATTCCATAAATCATGTTGGTTAAAATTCTACATTATTAAAGTGCAAAATTAGGATAAAGAAATTTATCTATTCATCCTCAGAAAGTCAGACTTTTTTCTTGACTATTTCTGACCAAGTGATACAATAGAACTATGAATTAGCACTCGGGCGTAAAGAGTGCTAATAATATCTATCTCATCATGGAGGAAATCAGATGTTGAAACCATTAGGAGACCGTGTGGTCTTGAAAATCGAAGAAAAAGAACAAACTGTTGGAGGTTTTGTCCTCGCAGGTTCAGCTCAAGAAAAAACAAAAACAGCCCAAGTTGTAGCTACTGGACAAGGTGTTCGTACCTTGAACGGTGATTTGGTGGCTCCAAGTGTTAAGCCTGGAGACCGTGTCTTGGTTGAAGCTCACGCAGGTCTTGATGTCAAAGATGGCGATGAGAAGTACATCATCGTTGGCGAAGCTAACATCTTGGCTGTCATTGAAGAATAGAAGGAGAAAGTAAGTATGTCAAAAGAAATTAAATTTTCATCTGATGCTCGTTCAGCTATGGTCCGTGGTGTCGATATCCTTGCAGACACTGTTAAAGTAACCTTGGGACCAAAAGGCCGTAACGTCGTTCTTGAAAAATCATTCGGTTCACCTTTGATTACCAATGACGGTGTAACCATTGCTAAAGAAATCGAGTTGGAAGACCATTTCGAAAATATGGGTGCCAAATTGGTATCAGAAGTAGCTTCAAAAACCAACGATATCGCAGGTGACGGGACTACAACTGCAACTGTTTTGACCCAAGCGATCGTCCGCGAAGGAATCAAGAACGTCACAGCAGGCGCAAATCCAATCGGCATTCGTCGTGGGATTGAAGCAGCAGTTGCCGCAGCAGTAGAAGCCTTGAAAAACAATGCCATCCCAGTTGCCAATAAAGAAGCTATTGCTCAGGTTGCTGCCGTATCTTCTCGTTCTGAAAAAGTCGGTGAATACATTTCTGAAGCCATGGAAAAAGTTGGTAAAGATGGTGTCATCACCATCGAAGAGTCACGTGGTATGGAAACAGAGCTTGAAGTCGTGGAAGGAATGCAGTTTGACCGTGGTTACCTTTCACAGTACATGGTAACAGATAGCGAAAAAATGGTGGCTGACCTTGAAAATCCATACATTTTGATTACCGATAAGAAGATCTCAAATATCCAAGAAATCTTGCCACTATTGGAAAGCATTCTCCAAAGCAATCGTCCACTCTTGATTATTGCGGATGATGTAGATGGTGAAGCTCTTCCAACTCTTGTTTTGAACAAGATTCGTGGAACCTTCAACGTAGTAGCAGTTAAGGCACCTGGTTTTGGTGACCGTCGCAAAGCCATGCTTGAAGATATTGCCATCTTAACAGGCGGAACAGTTATCACTGAAGACCTTGGTCTTGAGTTGAAAGATGCTACAATTGAAGCACTTGGTCAAGCAGCGAGAGTAACTGTGGACAAAGATAGCACTGTTATCGTAGAAGGTGCTGGAAATCCTGAAGCCATTTCTCACCGTGTTGCAGTTATCAAGTCTCAAATCGAAACTACAACATCTGAGTTTGACCGTGAAAAATTACAAGAACGCTTGGCCAAATTGTCAGGTGGTGTAGCGGTTATTAAGGTCGGAGCCGCAACTGAAACTGAGTTGAAAGAAATGAAACTCCGCATTGAAGATGCCCTCAACGCTACTCGTGCAGCCGTGGAAGAAGGAATTGTTGCAGGTGGTGGAACAGCCCTTGTAAATGTTATCCCAGCCGTGGCTGATTTGGAATTGACAGGAGACGAAGCGACGGGTCGCAATATTGTTCTCCGTGCTTTGGAAGAACCTGTTCGTCAGATTTCCTACAATGCAGGATTCGAAGGTTCAATCGTTATCGATCGTTTAAAAAATGCTGAGCTTGGTACAGGCTTCAACGCAGCAACTGGCGAGTGGGTTAACATGATTGATCAAGGGATTATTGACCCAGTTAAAGTGAGTCGTTCAGCCCTACAAAATGCAGCATCTGTAGCTAGTTTGATTTTGACAACAGAAGTAGTCGTAGCCAATAAGCCAGAACCAGTAGCCCCAGCTCCAGCAATGGATCCAAGCATGATGGGCGGCATGATGTAAGCTTTCTATAGAAAACAACTTATAAAAAACACAAAAGGAGGGAATGCCTATTCCTCCTTTTTATGATATTCACTTCTAAATTGATTTGAGCTCTCCTAACTTATATGATAAAATAAGACTAGAAAAAGGAGAAGAACATGATCGATGTAGAAGAAATTCTGAGCAAGATGAACCCCAATCAGAAGATTAATTATGACCGTGTCATGCAGAAGATGGTACAAGTATGGGAGAAAAATGAGCAACGTCCAACTATTCTCATGCACGTTTGCTGCGCCCCTTGCAGTACCTATACTCTAGAATATTTGACTAAGTATGCAGACGTGACCATCTATTTTGCCAATTCTAATATCCATCCCAAGGCAGAATACCATAAGCGGGCTTACGTCACCAAGAAATTTGTTAGTGATTTTAATGAGCGGACAGGAAATACGGTTCAGTACCTAGAAGCTCCCTACGAACCAAATGAATACCGTAAGTTAGTCAGAGGACTGGAAGAAGAGCCTGAAGGTGGCGACCGTTGCAAGGTTTGCTTTGACTACCGACTGGATAAGACAGCGCAAGTGGCTATGGGTTTGGGCTTTGACTACTTTGGCTCAGCCTTGACCATCAGTCCTCATAAGAATTCTCAAACCATCAACAGCATCGGAATTGATGTGCAAAAAATTTACACAACACACTATCTTCCAAGTGATTTCAAGAAAAATCAAGGCTACAAACGTTCAGTAGAGATGTGTGAAGAGTATGACATCTACCGTCAATGTTATTGTGGATGTGTCTATGCGGCTCAAGCTCAGAATATTGACTTGGTTCAGGTTAAGAAGGACGCTACAGCTTTCTTGCTGGATAAGGATGTTGAAAAAGATTATTCCCATATCAAATTTACAGTTACTAAATTAGATATATAGAGACCAACCCAGTTGAAAAGCTGGGTTTTTCAAATAAAAAAACCAGGGCTTTCACCCTAGTTTGACAACTTTACCGATTCTTTAGTTCTACATAGCGCTTGTACCAAATGTTTACATAGGCTTCTGAGAAAGGACCACGTCCATTGTTAATCCAATCAACAAGAATTTTGACATGTTCTTTTAAAATATAGTCCAAGTCATCAGAATAATTCATTTTGCGTTTGTGACGCTCATACTCCTCAACGTCCAAGAGACGTTTTTCTCCATCTGTAAAAATTTTAACATCCAAATCGTAATCAATATATTTCAGTGCTTCTTCATCCAGATAGTAGGGGCTAGCCATATTGCAATAGTAGGAAGTTCCATTATCACGAATCATGGCAATGATATTAAACCAATATTTCTTGTGAAAGTAAACAATAGCCGGTTCTCGAGTGACCCAACGACGACCATCACTTTCGGTAACCAGTGTATGATCGTTGACACCAATAATGGCGTTTTCTGTTGTTTTTAGTACCATGGTGTCCCGCCAAGTTCGGTGGAGACTCCCATCATGCTTATAACTTTGAATTGTAATAAAGTCGCCTTCTTTTGGAAGCTTCATAACTAACCAACTTTCTACAATTTATAAGTTTATCATTTACTATTGTACCATAAAATTATCTAAAATCTGTGAATTTCACTTGGAAATGTTAAAGATATTCTCTAAGAGCGCTTGCTATGTCCGAAAAATCGTAGCCCTTTCGTGCTAAAACTTGAGTTAAACGCTGCTTCAGTTCGTATCCTTCATACTTTCGGGCATACTTAGCATATTGCTTATCAAGTTCCTTGAAGATGAGTTCTTGAGTCGTTTCTTCATCAACTTGACTATCTAATTGGTCAAATGCATTTTTAGCATCAGAGTAGGAGAAGCCCTTGTTAGTCAAGTTCTGGATAATCTTATCTTGCAGGGCACGAGCTGGAAGTTTTCCCTCATATTTTTTCAATAGTTTATTGGCTACACGTTGAGCAACTTCCGAAAAATCAAATTCTTTCAAGTTCTCTTCTATAGTAGATTTTGAAATCCCCTTTTGTGCTAGTTTCTGAGTCAGTACATAAGGCCCCTTGTCTCCTGAAAGTTGATTGGCATTGATGATAGCATAAGCGTACTGGCTATCATTAATCCAATTATCTTCTTTGAGATTATCAATGACTTGAGAAACGATGTTTTCATCAATATCGTATTTTTTCAGATATTCTTTGACTTCTTTTTCAGTGCGTACTTTAAAGGATAAATGGTAGAGGGCCAGATTCTTACCATAAGAAAAGTGAGCAAAGTCCTGAATCTCCTTCAATTCCTCTTTGCTTATCACCTTATCTCTTGATAACATAAAACGAACAATTGTATCTTCGGTGATGTAGCATTTATCGTCATTATCAAGCTCCATCAGATAGAGTCTTTTTTTCTTTTCAAGTTTTGTGATTTTCATAGTTCTATTATAACTCAAAATGTGATAAGATAGGGGTATGAATCTGAAAGTGAAACAAAAAATACCATTAAAAATCAAGCGCATGGGAATTAATGGAGAGGGAATCGGCTTTTATCAAAAAACATTAGTCTTTGTGCCTGGTGCTCTCAAAGGAGAAGATATCTATTGTCAGATTACTTCTATTAAACGTAACTTTGTTGAGGCAAAATTACTGAAGGTCAACAAGAAGTCTAAATTTCGAGTTGTGCCAGCTTGTACTATTTACAATGAATGCGGAGGCTGCCAAATTATGCATCTGCATTATGATAAGCAGCTGGAGTTCAAGACGGACTTACTTCACCAAGCGCTGAAAAAATTTGCCCCTGCAGGATATGAAAATTATGAAATCCGTCCAACTATTGGAATGCAGGAACCAAAGTACTACCGTGCTAAGTTACAATTTCAGACTCGAAAATTTAAGAATCAGGTCAAGGCGGGCTTATATGCACAAAACTCTCACTATTTAGTAGAGTTGAAAGACTGCCTGGTACAAGACAAGGAAACCCAAGTGATTGCTAATCGTCTAGCGGAATTACTTACTTATCACCAGATTCCAATCACGGATGAGAGAAAAGTTCTAGGTGTTAGAACTATAATGGTTCGACGAGCAAGAAAGACTGGACAGGTTCAGATTATTATTGTTACAAATCGTCAGCTTAATTTAACCCAACTAGTAAAAGACTTAGTTAAAGATTTTCCAGAAGTTGTGACAGTAGCTGTGAATACAAATACAGCTAAAACCAGTGAGATTTATGGTGAAAAGACAGAGATTATCTGGGGACAAGAGAGTATTCAAGAAGGTGTTCTCGATTATGAATTTTCACTATCCCCTCGAGCTTTCTATCAACTAAATCCTGAACAAACAGAAGTTCTTTATAACGAGGCGGTAAAAGCCTTGGATGTTAATAAAGAAGATCATTTGATTGATGCTTATTGTGGAGTTGGAACAATTGGATTTGCCTTTGCAAAGAAAGTTAAAACACTCAGAGGTATGGATATTATTCCAGAAGCTATTGAAGATGCCAAGCGAAATGCTAAAAGAATGGGATTTGACAATACTCATTATGAAGCTGGAACAGCAGAAGAGATTATTCCTCGTTGGTACAAGGAAGGATACCGAGCAGATGCACTGATTGTGGATCCACCGCGTACAGGTCTGGATGATAAGTTGTTAGACACTATTCTTACCTATGTGCCAGAAAAAATGGTTTATATTTCATGTAATGTTTCAACTTTGGCAAGGGATTTGGTAAGATTAGTAGAAGTCTACGATATCCATTATATCCAGTCGGTCGATATGTTCCCACACACCGCTCGAACTGAAGCAGTTGTAAAATTAATAAAAAAAGTTTAAAAAAGGTGTTGACAAAGTTA
>NZ_JBBJZX010000028.1:0-23149 GCF_038148935.1 Streptococcus pseudopneumoniae
GAATATGATTTGAGTGAATAGTATGTTAAAAATCCTGATTTCAAGTAAAATCAGGATTTTTTCATGGATGTAATTTTTTCGGGGTCTGGTGTGACGCGGAGGGTCTTTTGTCCTGTGTAAGTGACAAAGCCTGGTTTGCCACCAGTTGGTTTGTTGAGTTTCTTGACTTCAATCATATCTACCTGCACCAGATTTGATAGGCGACCTTGCGAGAAGTAGGCGGCTAGTTCTGCCGCGTCTGTCTTGACTTCATCGGATGGGTCAAGATTTCCTGAGATGACAACATGGCTTCCAGGGATGTCCTTGGCATGGAACCAAAGTTCTTCCTTACGAGCCATTTTAAAGGTCAATTCCTCATTTTGCAGATTGTTTCGGCCGACATAGATGATGGTTTTGCCATCGCTTGCTAGATATTGTTCTGGTTTTTTGCGTTTCTGGATTTTCTCCCGTTGTCTTCTGCGGATAAAACCAGTTTGAATCAATTCTTCACGGATTTCAGCGATTTCTTCCAGTCCAGCTTGGTTGAGGACGGTTTCCACACTTTCAAGATAGAGAATAGTTGCCTTGGTTTCCTCAATCAGATTAGTCAAGTATTTGACAGCTTCTTTGAGTTTCTGATACCGTTTGAAATAGCGTTGGGCATTCTGGTTGGGAGTCAGGGACTTATCAAGCGCAATCGTGATAGGTTGGTTGGTGTAGTAGTTGTCCAGGATAACCTGGTCTTGGTCGTTAGGCACTTGGTGGAGGAAGGTTGTCAGCAATTCACCCTTTTGGCGAAATTCCTCCGCGTTGTCTGTCGCCAGTAATTCTTTTTCTTGTTTTTTCAGCTTATGTCGATTTTTCTGCAGTTCATTTTCAACACGGCGAATGAGTTCACTGGCTTGTTGTTTGACGCGGTCTCGCTCAGCCTTGTCCTTATAGTAGGTGTCCAGCAAATCAGAAAGACTGGCAAAAGGCTCTCCCACCTGATTTGCAAAAGGAACTGGACTGAAGGAAGTCTCAGTCAAGCAGGGTTTGGTTTCTTGATTGAAAAAGTTACGGAAAGTAGATAGTTTATCACTAACCAGTATCCTTTCCAATTCATTTGCTGTATCGCGTCCCAGACCTTGAAAGAGGTTTTGAAGGTTCTTAGCTGTCGTTTCCTGTGTTTGCAGGATTTCAAAGAGTTTTTCATCCTTGACAGTAAAAGGATGAAGAGACTCGGTGCTTGGCGGAGCGATATAGGTAGATCCAGGAAGCAAGGTACGGTAGCTATTTTGTGAAAAGCCAACATGTTTGATCACTTCGAGGATTTTATGACTGCTTTTATCGACCAGTAGAATATTACTGTGTTTCCCCATAATTTCGATAATCAAGGTAGCCTGAATATGGTCTCCAATCTCGTTTTTATTAGAAACCGTAATTTCCACAATACGGTCATTTTCCACTTGCTCGATCGACTCAATCAGGGCACCCTGCAAATATTTTCTCAAAACCATGATAAAGGTGGAAGGTTGGGCTGGATTTTCAAAAGTTGTTTGGGTTAGCTGAATGCGTCCAAAAACTGGATGGGCAGAAAGGAGCAGGCGATGGCTTTGGCGATTGCTGCGGATTTGCAAGACTAATTCTTGTTCAAAAGGCTGATTGATTTTCTGGATGCGACCATTCACTAACTCTCTTCGCAATTCCTCAACCATGTGGTGTAAAAAAAATCCGTCAAATGACATCGTTCTCTCCTTGTGATTGTATTCCATAGTATTATATCAAAAAGGTAGAATAAAATCATGGAAATGTGGTATAATAAAGCCAAGTAAAGAGAAACGAGAAGCACATGTATATTGAAATGGTAGATGAAACTGGTCAAGTTTCAAAAGAAATGTTGCAACAAACCCAAGAGATTTTGGAATTTGCAGCCCAAAAATTAGGCAAAGAAGACAAGGAGATGGCAGTCACTTTTGTGACTAATGAACGTAGTCATGAACTCAATCTGGAGTACCGTGACACAGATCGTCCGACAGATGTTATCAGCCTTGAGTATAAACCAGAATTGGAAATTGCCTTTGACGAAGAGGATTTACTTGAAAATCTAGAATTGGCAGAGATGATGTCTGAGTTTGATGCCTATATTGGGGAACTGTTCATCTCTATTGATAAGGCTCATGAGCAGGCCGAGGAATATGGCCATAGCTTTGAGCGTGAGATGGGCTTCTTGGCAGTACACGGCTTTTTACATATCAACGGCTATGATCACTACACTCCGGAAGAAGAAGCGGAGATGTTCGGTTTACAAGAAGAAATTTTGACAGCCTATGGACTCACAAGACAATAAACGAAAATGGAAAAATCGTGACCTGATATCCAGTTTAGAATTTGCCCTTACAGGAATTTTTACTGCTATCAAGGAAGAACGCAATATGCGAAAACATGCAGTAACGGCTCTTGTAGTTATTCTTGCAGGTTTTGTTTTTCAGGTGTCACGAATCGAATGGCTCTTTCTCCTATTGAGCATTTTCTTGGTAGTAGCTTTTGAAATTATCAATTCTGCTATCGAAAATGTGGTGGATTTGGCCAGTCACTATCACTTTTCTATGCTGGCTAAAAATGCCAAGGATATGGCGGCTGGCGCGGTATTAGTGGTCTCTCTTTTCGCAGCCTTAACAGGCGCATTGATTTTTCTCCCACGAATCTGGGATTTATTATTTTAAACAGTAAGAGGAAATTATGACTTTTAAATCAGGCTTTGTAGCCATTTTAGGACGTCCCAATGTTGGGAAGTCAACCTTTTTAAATCACGTTATGGGGCAAAAGATTGCCATCATGAGTGACAAGGCGCAGACAACGCGCAACAAAATCATGGGAATTTACACGACTGATAAGGAACAAATCGTCTTTATCGATACGCCAGGGATTCACAAGCCTAAAACAGCTCTCGGAGATTTCATGGTTGAGTCTGCCTACAGTACCCTTCGCGAAGTGGACACCGTTCTTTTCATGGTGCCTGCTGATGAAGTGCGTGGTAAGGGGGACGATATGATTATCGAGCGTCTCAAAGCTGCCAAGGTTCCAGTGATTTTGGTGGTGAACAAGATTGATAAGGTCCATCCAGACCAGCTCTTGTCTCAGATTGATGATTTTCGTAATCAAATGGACTTTAAGGAAATCGTTCCAATCTCAGCTCTTCAAGGGAATAACGTCTCTCGTCTAGTGGATATTTTGAGTGAAAATCTAGATGAAGGTTTCCAATATTTCCCATCTGATCAAATCACAGACCATCCAGAACGTTTCTTGGTTTCAGAGATGGTTCGCGAGAAAGTCTTGCACCTAACTCGTGAAGAGATTCCGCATTCTGTCGCAGTAGTTGTGGATTCTATGAAACGAGACGAAGAGACAGACAAGGTTCACATCCGTGCAACCATCATGGTCGAGCGCGATAGCCAAAAAGGGATTATCATCGGTAAAGGTGGTGCTATGCTTAAGAAAATTGGTAGCATGGCCCGTCGTGATATTGAACTTATGCTAGGAGACAAGGTCTTCCTAGAAACATGGGTCAAGGTCAAAAAAAACTGGCGCGATAAAAAGCTAGATTTGGCTGACTTTGGCTATAATGAAAAAGAATACTAAGTAGAGGTGGGCTCATGCCTGCTTCTTGTTTTTACAGAAGGAGGATTTATGCCTGAATTACCTGAGGTTGAAACTGTTCGTCGTGGCCTAGAAAAATTGATTTTGGGAAAGAAGATTTCGAGTGTAGAAATTCGTTATCCCAAGATGATTAAGACGGATTTGGAAGAGTTTCAAAGGGAAGTGTCTGGTCAAGTTGTTGAGTCAATGGGACGTCGTGGTAAATATTTGCTTTTTTATCTGACAGACAAGGTCTTGATTTCGCATCTGCGGATGGAGGGCAAGTATTTTTACTATCCAGACCAGGTTCCTGAACGCAAGCATGCCCATGTTTTCTTTCAGTTTGAGGACGGTGGAACGCTTGTTTATGAGGATGTACGCAAGTTTGGTACTATGGAACTCTTGTCTCCTGACCTTTTGGACACCTATTTTATTTCTAAAAAATTAGGTCCTGAACCAAGCGAACAAGACTTTGATTTGCAGATCTTTCAATCTGCCCTTGCCAAGTCCAAAAAGCCTATCAAATCCCATCTCCTAGACCAGACCTTGGTAGCTGGCCTTGGCAATATCTATGTGGATGAGGTTCTCTGGCGAGCTCAGGTTCATCCATCTAGACCTTCCCAGACTTTGACAGCAGAAGAAGCGACTGCCATTCATGACCAGACCATTGCTGTATTGGGACAGGCTGTTGAAAAAGGTGGCTCAACCATTCGGACTTATACCAATGCCTTTGGGGAAGATGGAGCCATGCAGGATTTTCATCAGGTCTATGACAAGGCTGGTCAAGAATGTTCACGTTGTGGCACCATCATTGAGAAATTCCAGCTTGGCGGAAGGGGAACTCATTTTTGTCCCCAGTGCCAAAGGAGGGGCTGATGGGAAAAATCATCGGAATCACTGGGGGAATTGCCTCTGGTAAGTCAACTGTGACAAATTTTCTAAGAAAGCAAGGTTTTCAAGTAGTGGATGCCGATGCAGTCGTCCACCAACTACAGAAACCTGGTGGTCGTCTGTTTGAAGCTCTAGTCCAGCACTTTGGGCAAGAAATCATCCTTGAAAACGGAGAACTCAATCGCCCTCTCCTAGCTAGTCTTATCTTTTCAAATCCTGAAGAACGGGAATGGTCTAAGCAAATTCAAGGGGAGATTATCCGTGAGGAACTAGCTACGTTGAGAGACCAGTTGGCTCAGACAGAAGAGATTTTCTTCATGGATATTCCCCTACTTTTTGAGCAGGACTACGTCTCTTGGTTTGATGAGACTTGGTTGGTCTATGTGGACCGAGATGTCCAAGTAGAACGTCTAATGAAAAGGGATCAGCTATCCAAGGATGAAGCTGAGTCTCGTCTGGCAGCCCAGTGGCCTTTAGAAAAAAAGAAAGATTTGGCCAGCCATATTCTTGATAATAATGGCAATCAGAAACAGCTTCTTAATCAAGTGCATATCCTTCTTGAGGGAGGTAGGCAAGATGACAGAGATTAACTGGAAGGATAATCTGCGCATTGCCTGGTTTGGTAATTTTCTGACAGGAGCCAGTATTTCTTTGGTAGTGCCCTTTATGCCCATCTTTGTGGAAAATTTAGGTGTAGGGAGTGATCAAGCTGCTTTTTACGCAGGTTTAGCTATTTCTGTCTCTGCCATTTCTGCAGCACTTTTCTCTCCTATCTGGGGCATCCTTGCTGACAAATACGGTCGAAAGCCCATGATGATTCGAGCTGGTCTGGCCATGACTATCACTATGGGAGGCTTGGCCTTTGTGCCAAATATTTATTGGTTAATCTTTCTTCGTTTACTGAATGGTGTATTTGCGGGTTTTGTTCCCAATGCAACGGCCTTGATAGCCAGTCAGGTTCCCAAGGAGAAATCAGGAACTGCCTTAGGTACTTTGTCTACAGGCGTAGTTGCAGGTACTCTAACTGGTCCCTTTATCGGGGGATTTATTGCAGAATTATTTGGCATTCGTACTGTTTTCTTACTGGTTGGTAGTTTTCTATTCTTAGCTGCTGTTTTGACTATTTGCTTTATCAAGGAAGATTTTCAACCAGTAGCCAAGGAAAAGGCCATCCCAACAAAGGAATTGTTTACCTCAGTTAAATATCCCTATCTTTTGGTCAACCTCTTTCTGACCAGTTTTGTCATCCAATTTTCAGCCCAATCAATCGGCCCTATCTTAGCTCTGTATGTGCGTGACTTAGGGCAGACAGAGAATCTTCTTTTTGTCTCTGGTTTGATTGTGTCCAGTATGGGCTTTTCCAGTATGATGAGTGCGGGAGTCATGGGAAAGCTAGGTGACAAGGTGGGCAACCATCGCCTCTTGGTTGTAGCCCAGTTTTATTCAATCATCATCTATCTCCTCTGTGCCAATGCCTCTAGTCCCCTTCAACTAGGACTCTATCGTTTCCTCTTTGGCTTGGGGACTGGTGCCTTGATTCCTGGAGTTAATGCCCTTCTCAGTAAGATGACACCCAAAGCCGGTATTTCTAGGGTCTTTGCCTTTAATCAGGTATTCTTTTATCTGGGAGGTGTCGTTGGGCCTATGGCAGGTTCTGCAGTAGCAGGTCAATTTGGCTACCATGCAGTTTTTTATGCGACAAGCCTTTGTGTTGCCTTTAGTTGTCTCTTTAACCTGCTTCAATTTCGAACATTATTAAAAGTAAAGGAAATCTAGTGCGAGTAAAAATTAATCTCAAATGCTCCTCTTGTGGCAGTATCAATTACCTAACCAGTAAAAATTCAAAAAACCATCCAGACAAGATCGAGGTTTTAAAGTATTGTCCCAAGGAAAGAAAAGTAACCCTACATCTTGAATCTAAGTAGATTTTATGGTAAAATAATAAGGATTTTAAGGAGTTTGATATGTATAACCTATTATTAACCATTTTATTAGTATTATCTGTTGTGATTGTGATTGCGATTTTCATGCAACCAACCAAAAACCAATCCAGCAATGTATTTGATGCCAGCTCAGGTGATTTGTTTGAACGCAGTAAAGCACGCGGTTTTGAAGCTGTAATGCAGCGTTTGACAGGGATTTTAGTCTTTTTCTGGCTAGCCATTGCCTTAGCATTGACGGTATTATCAAGTAGATAAGAAAATAATGGGCAGGACTAGGTCTTTGCCTCTTTTTATTTTTAAAGAATGTTTGAGAAGGTTTTACAGTAAAAGAAAATTAAAAATCTAGAAAGAAAATATGAAAGATAGAATAAAAGAATATTTGCAAGACAAGGGAAAGGTGACTGTCAATGACTTGGCTCAGGCTTTGGGAAAAGACGGGTCCAAGGATTTTCGTGAGTTGATTAAAACCTTGTCCCTAATGGAAAGAAAGCACCAGATTCGCTTTGAGGAAGATGGAACTTTGACTTTGGAAGTCAAGAAAAAACATGAAATTACTCTCAAGGGGATTTTTCATGCCCATAAAAATGGCTTTGGTTTTGTCAGTCTAGAAGGGGAAGAGGACGACCTTTTCGTAGGAAAAAACGATGTCAACTATGCTATTGATGGCGATACCGTTGAGGTCGTGATCAAGAAAGTCGCTGATCGTAATAAGGGAACAGCAGCAGAAGCCAAAATTATTGATATCCTAGAGCACAGTTTGACAACTGTTGTCGGACAAATTGTTCTGGATCAGGAAAAGCCCAAGTATGCGGGTTATATCCGTTCGAAAAATCAGAAAATCAGCCAACCAATTTATGTTAAGAAACCAGCTCTTAAACTAGAAGGAACAGAAGTTCTCAAGGTCTTTATCGACAAATACCCAAGCAAGAAACATGATTTCTTTGTAGCGAGTGTCCTTGATGTGGTGGGGCATTCAACGGATGTCGGAATTGATGTTCTTGAGGTTTTGGAGTCTATGGATATTGTCTCAGAATTTCCAGAGGCTGTTGTCAAGGAAGCAGAAAGTGTGCCTGATGCTCCGTCTCAAAAGGATATGGAAGGCCGTCTGGATCTAAGAGATGAGATTACCTTTACCATTGATGGCGCTGACGCCAAGGACTTGGACGATGCGGTGCATATCAAGGCCTTGAAAAATGGGAATCTGGAGCTTGGTGTTCACATCGCAGATGTTTCCTACTATGTGACCGAGGGTTCTGCCCTTGACAAGGAAGCCCTTAACCGAGCGACTTCAGTCTATGTAACAGACCGAGTTGTTCCAATGCTTCCAGAACGACTGTCAAACGGCATTTGTTCCCTCAATCCTCAAGTTGACCGTCTAACTCAGTCAGCCATCATGGAGATTGATAAACATGGTCGTGTGGTTAACTATACCATTACACAAACAGTTATCAAGACCAGTTTTCGTATGACCTATAGCGATGTCAATGATATCTTAGCTGGCGATGAAGAAAAGAGAAAAGAATATCAGAAAATTGTTCCAAGTATTGAACTCATGGCCAAGCTCCATGAAACTTTAGAAAACATGCGTGTGAAACGTGGTGCCCTCAATTTCGATACCAATGAAGCTAAGATTTTGGTTGACAAACAAGGTAAGCCTGTTGATATCGTTCTTCGTCAGCGTGGTGTTGCCGAGCGCATGATTGAGTCCTTCATGTTGATGGCCAATGAAACAGTTGCCGAGCATTTCAGCAAGCTGGATTTGCCTTTCATCTATCGAATTCACGAGGAGCCAAAGGCTGAAAAGGTTCAGAAGTTTATTGATTATGCTTCAAGTTTTGGCTTGCGCATTTATGGGACTGCCAGCGAGATTAGTCAGGAGGCGCTCCAAGACATCATGCGTACTGTTGAGGGAGAGCCTTATGCGGATGTATTGTCTATGATGCTTCTACGCTCAATGCAACAGGCTCGTTATTCGGAGCACAATCACGGTCACTATGGACTAGCGGCTGACTATTATACTCACTTTACCAGTCCGATTCGTCGTTATCCAGACCTTCTTGTTCACCGTATGATTCGTGATTACGGCCGTTCTAAGGAAATAGCAGAGCATTTTGAACAAGTAATTCCAGAGATTGCGACCCAGTCTTCCAACCGTGAACGTCGTGCTATCGAGGCCGAGCGTGAAGTTGAAGCCATGAAAAAGGCTGAGTACATGGAAGAATACGTGGGCGAAGAGTATGATGCAGTTGTATCAAGTATTGTTAAATTCGGTCTCTTTGTTGAATTGCCAAACACAGTTGAAGGCTTGATTCACATCACTAATCTACCTGAATTTTATCATTTCAATGAGCGGGATTTGACTCTTCGTGGGGAGAAATCAGGAACAACCTTCCGTGTGGGTCAGCAAATCCGTATCCGAGTTGAAAGAGCCGACAAGATGACGGGTGAAATTGACTTCTCTTACATCCCAAGTGAGTTTGATGTGATTGAGAAGGGCTTGAAACAGTCTAGTCGTAGTGACAGAGGGCGTGGTTCAAGTCGTCGTTCAGATAAGAAGGAAGACAAGAGAAAATCAGGACGCTCAAATGATAAGCGCAAGCATTCACAAAAAGACAAGAAGAAAAAAGGCAAGAAACCTTTTTACAAGGAAGTAGCTAAGAAAGGAGCCAAGCATGGCAAAGGGCGAGGGAAAGGTCGTCGCGCAAAATAAAAAGGCGCGCCACGACTATACAATCGTAGATACGCTAGAGGCAGGAATGGTCCTGACTGGAACTGAAATCAAGAGTGTGCGAGCTGCTCGAATCAATCTCAAGGATGGCTTTGCCCAAGTGAAAAATGGAGAAGTTTGGTTGAGCAATGTTCATATCGCTCCTTACGAAGAGGGCAATATCTGGAACCAGGAACCAGAACGCCGTCGCAAACTCCTGCTCCATAAAAAGCAAATCCAAAAATTGGAACAAGAGACTAAAGGAACAGGAATGACCCTGGTTCCTCTTAAAGTCTATATCAAAGATGGTTACGCTAAACTCCTTTTAGGTCTAGCTAAAGGGAAGCATGACTATGATAAACGGGAGTCTATCAAACGTCGTGAGCAGAATCGCGATATTGCGCGCGTGATGAAAGCTGTCAATCAACGATAAAAAGAGGAATGAAGATGGAAAAACTAGTTGCCTATAAACGCATGCCTTTGTGGAATAAACAAACTATGCCAGAGGCTGTTCAGCAAAAGCACAATACCAAGGTTGGGACTTGGGGCAAGATTACTGTTTTAAAAGGAACTCTCAAGTTTATTGAATTAACAGAGGATGGCGAGGTTCTAGCTGAGCATCTATTTGAAGCAGGGGCTGACAATCCCATGGCACAACCACAAGCTTGGCACCGAGTGGAGGCTGCTACAGACGATGTGGAATGGTATTTGGAATTTTATTGTAAACCTGAGGATTACTTCCCTAAGAAATACAATACCAATCCTGTTCATTCAGAGGTCTTAGAGGCTATGCAGACAGTAAAACCAGGGAAAGCCTTGGATTTGGGCTGTGGTCAGGGTCGTAATTCTCTCTTTCTAGCCCAGCAAGGTTTTGATGTGACAGCTGTGGATCAAAATGAACTGGCCCTTGAAATCTTGCAAAGCATTGTGGAGCAGGAAGATTTGGATATGCCTGTTGGTCTTTATGATATCAATTCAGCTAGCATTGGGCAAGCTTATGATTTCATCGTATCGACAGTTGTTTTGATGTTTTTGCAAGCAGACCGCATTCCTGAAATTATCAAAAATATGCAGGAGAAAACCACTGTTGGTGGCTATAATCTTATCGTCTGTGCCATGGACACGGAGGATTATCCTTGCTCAGTGAACTTCCCATTTACCTTTAAGGAAGGCGAACTAGCGAACTATTACAAGGACTGGGAATTGGTCAAGTACAATGAAAATCCAGGCCATTTGCACCGTCGCGATGAGAATGGCAATCGTATTCAACTACGCTTTGCGACCATGCTAGCTAAAAAAATCAAGTAAACATGAATGAAGATTAGGAATTTTCCTGATCTTTTTCCTTTTTTTACGAATAGATAAGATAGAAGAATTGACAAAAATACGCATTATAAGTATAATTTTAGATAGAAAGGTGACCATAAATGCCAATCACAGGTAAGGAAATGGTAAAATTAGCTCTTGCAAATGGATGGATTGAAGTTCGTAAGAGAGGAAGTCATCATCATTTTAAGAAAGAAGGGGTTCCCTATCTTGTCACTATTCCAGTTCACGGTAATGAGGATCTAGGAAAAGGTTTAGAGAGAAAAATATTAAAAGATTTGGGACTGTAGTTGATTTGGAAATTGTGGAGGTGTATTATGCTAAAATCTTATCCTGCTATTTTTCATAAAGAAGGTACTGGATACTGGATTGAATTTCCGGAGTTTGGAGGCGGGACTGAAGGAGCAACGATTGAACTTGCAATGAAAAATGCTCGGGAAATGCTTGAGAGTATTTTAGCTTCTTATATTGATGAAGGACTGGCTCTACCTACTCCTAGTGACATTTCTATGTTGAAAGCTTCTGATGGATTTGTGACTTTGATTCAGGTCAATCCCTTACCTTTCGTAAAGAATAATAAAGCGATTCGAAAAAATGTTACGGTTCCAGAGTGGCTAGTCAGACTTGCGGATCGTGAGAAAGTGAACTATTCTGAAGTGTTGACACAAGCTCTTGAAAGTCGCTTGCAACTCTAAAATTATAGAATGATGAAGATTGGGAATTTTCCTGATCTTTTTCTTTTTTACGAATAATATAGAAAAGGAGGGAAATCATGTTTGTTGCGAGAGATGCTAGGGGAGAGTTGGTAAATGTGTTAGAGGATAAGCTTGAGAAGCAAGCATACACCTGCCCAGCTTGTGGAGGTCAGCTCCGTTTGCGGCAAGGACAAAGTGTCCGAACCCATTTTGCCCATAAATCCTTAAAAGACTGTGATTACTCCTTTGAAAATGAAAGTCCAGAACACCTGGCAAATAAGGAAGTCCTCTATTACTGGTCTAAAACAGAGGCAGAGGTGCAATTAGAATACCCCCTTCCAGAGCTTAAACAGATTGCAGATGTGTTTGTAAATGGTCATTTAGCTCTAGAAGTCCAGTGTAGTCCCTTGCCTCAAAAAGTTCTTAAAGAGCGCAGTGAGGGCTATCGTAGTCAGGGTTACCAAGTACTGTGGTTGCTGGGAGAAAAACTGTGGCTCAAGGAACGTTTGACTCGTCTGCAACAAGGTTTTCTTTATTTCAGTCAAAATATGGGCTTTTATGTTTGGGAAATAGACAAGGAAAAACAGGTTTTAAGGCTTAAATATCTTATTCACCAAGATCTCCGCAGCAAACTCCATTATCAAATCAAGGAATTTCCCTATGGTCACGGTAGTCTACTGGAGATATTACGTCTTCCCTATAAGAAACAAAAAATATCTCATTTTACAGTTTCTCAGGACAAGGACATCTGTCGCTATATCCGGCAACAACTTTATTATCAAAATCCCATTTGGATGAAAGAACAAGCAGAAGCCTATCAAAAGGGAGAAAATGTCCTGACTTATGGGTTAAAAGAATGGTATCCACAAATTCGACCACTAGTAGGTGATTTTTGCCAAATTGAGCAAGATTTGCCCAGCTATTATCAGTATTTTCAAATCTATTACCAAGAAAATCCTCAAAATGATTGGCAAAAGCTTTATCCACCAGCCTTTTATCAGCAATATTTCTTGAAAAATATGGTAGAATAGAAAGGATGGAGGAATCTAATGGTATTACAAAGAAATGAAATAAATGAAAAAGATACATGGGATCTATCAACGATCTACCCAACTGACCAGGCTTGGGAAGAAGCCTTAAAAGATTTAACAGAACAATTGGAGACAGTAGCCCAGTATGAAGGCCATCTCTTGGATAGTGCGGATAGCCTACTAGAAATTACTGAATTTTCTCTTGAGATGGAACGCCAAATGGAGAAGCTTTACGTTTATGCTCATATGAAGAATGACCAAGACACACGTGAAGCCAAGTACCAAGAGTACTATGCCAAGGCCATGACTCTCTATAGCCAGCTAGACCAAGCCTTTTCATTCTATGAACCTGAATTTATGGAAATCAGTGAAAAGCAGTATGCTGACTTTTTAGAGGCACAACCAAAGTTACAGGTTTATCAACACTATTTTGACAAGCTCTTGCAAAGCAAGGATCACGTTCTTTCACAACGTGAAGAAGAATTATTGGCTGGAGCTGGAGAAATCTTTGGTTCAGCAAGTGAAACCTTCGCTATCTTGGACAATGCGGATATTGTGTTCCCTTATGTTCTTGACGATGATGGTAAGGAAGTTCAGCTATCTCATGGGACTTACACACGTTTGATGGAGTCTAAAAATCGTGAGGTGCGTCGTGGTGCCTATCAAGCTCTTTATGCGACTTATCAACAATTCCAACATACCTATGCTAAAACCTTGCAAACCAATGTTAAGGTTCAAAACTACCGTGCCAAAGTTCGCAATTACAAGAGTGCTCGTCATGCAGCCCTAGCAGCCAATTTTGTTCCAGAAAGTGTTTATGACAATTTAGTAGCAGCAGTTCGCAAGCATTTACCCCTCTTGCATCGTTACCTTGAGCTTCGTTCAAAGATTTTGGGGATTTCAGACCTCAAGATGTACGATGTCTACACGCCGCTTTCATCTGTTGATTATAGTTTTACCTACCAAGAAGCCTTGAAAAAAGCAGAAGATGCCTTGGCAGTCTTGGGTGAGGATTATTTGAGCCGTGTTAAACGTGCCTTCAGTGAGCGTTGGATTGATGTTTACGAAAATCAAGGCAAGCGTTCAGGGGCCTATTCTGGTGGTTCTTACGATACCAATGCCTTTATGCTTCTTAACTGGCAGGACAATCTGGACAATCTCTTTACTCTTGTTCATGAAACAGGTCACAGTATGCATTCAAGCTATACTCGTGAAACGCAACCTTATGTTTACGGAGATTATTCGATCTTCTTGGCTGAGATTGCCTCAACGACCAATGAAAATATCTTGACGGAGAAATTATTGGAAGAAGTGGAAGACGACGCAACGCGCTTTGCTATTCTCAATAACTTCCTAGATGGCTTCCGTGGAACAGTTTTCCGTCAAACTCAATTTGCTGAGTTTGAACACGCCATTCACCAAGCGGATCAAAATGGTGAAGTCTTGACAAGCGATTTCTTAAATAAACTCTACGCAGACTTGAACCAAGAGTATTATGGTTTGAGTAAGGAAGACAATCCTGAAATCCAATACGAGTGGGCACGCATTCCACACTTCTACTATAACTACTATGTATACCAATATTCAACAGGCTTTGCAGCAGCCTCAGCCTTGGCTGAAAAGATTGTTCATGGTAGTCAAGAAGACCGTGACCGTTATATCGACTACCTCAAGGCAGGTAAGTCTGACTATCCACTTAATGTCATGAGAAAAGCTGGCGTTGATATGGAGAAGGAAGACTATCTCAACGATGCCTTTGCAGTCTTTGAACGTCGTTTGAATGAGTTTGAAGCCCTTGTTGAAAAATTGGGATTGGCATAAGATGGTTGAATCGTATAGTAAAAATGCTAACCATAACATGCGTCGCCCTGTCGTCAAGGAAGAAATTGTGGACTTGATGCGTCAGCGCCAAAAGCAAGTCACAGGCTCTTTGAAAGGATTGGAAGACTTTGCCCGTAAGGAAAATATTCCCATTATTCCCCATGAAACGGTTGCTTATTTCCGTTTTCTCATGCAAACCATGCAACCTAAAAACATTCTGGAAATTGGGACGGCTATCGGTTTTTCTGCCCTCTTGATGGCAGAACATGCGCCAAAGGCTAAGATTACAACTATTGACCGCAATCCAGAGATGATTGGCTTTGCCAAGGAAAATTTTGCTCAATTTGACAGTCGTAAGCAAATCACGCTTTTAGAAGGAGATGCGGTGGATGTCTTATCTACACTGACAGAGTCTTATGATTTCGTCTTTATGGACTCTGCTAAGTCTAAATACATCGTTTTTCTGCCAGAAATCCTCAAACATTTGGAAGTTGGAGGTGTGGTTGTCTTGGATGATATTTTTCAAGGTGGTGATGTTGCCAAGGACATTATGGAAGTTCGTCGTGGCCAGCGAACCATTTATCGAGGCCTTCAAAGACTATTTGATGCAACCTTAGACAATCCAGGACTCACCGCAACATTAGTACCTCTGGGGGACGGCATTCTCATGCTTCGTAAAAATGTAGCAGATGTTCAATTGCCTGACAGCGAATGATTTTCAGAAAAATTTAAGAAAATATAGTAAAATAGATAGAGTAACACTTATCTCAAAGGAGTAGACATGAAGAAAAAATTATTGGCAGGTGCCATTACACTATTATCAGTAGCAACTTTAGCAGCTTGTTCGAAAGGTTCAGAAGGGGCAGACCTTATCAGCATGAAAGGGGATGTTATTACAGAACACCAATTTTATGAGCAAGTGAAAAGCAACCCTTCAGCCCAACAAGTCTTGTTAAATATGACCATCCAAAAAGTTTTTGAAAAACAATATGGCTCAGAGCTTGATGATAAAGAGGTTGATGATACTATTGCCGAAGAAGAGAAACAATATGGTGAGAACTACCAACGTGTCTTGTCACAAGCAGGAATGACCCTTGAAACACGTAAAGCTCAAATTCGTACAAGTAAATTAGTTGAGTTGGCAGTTAAGAAGGCAGCAGAAGCTGAATTGACAGATGATGCTTACAAGAAAGCCTTTGATGAGTACACTCCAGATGTAACGGTTCAAATCATCCGTCTTGATAATGAAGATAAGGCCAAAGAAGTTCTCGAAAAAGCCAAGGCAGAAGGTGCTGATTTTGCTCAATTAGCCAAAGATAATTCAACTGATGAAAAAACTAAAGCGAATGGTGGAGAAATTACCTTTGATTCTGCTTCAACGGAAGTACCTGAGCAAGTCAAGAAAGCCGCTTTCGCTTTAGATGTAAATGGCATTTCTGATGTGATTACAGCAACTGGCACACAAGCCTACAGTAGCCAATATTACATTGTAAAACTCATTAAGAAAACAGAAAAATCATCTAATATTGATGACTACAAAGAAAAATTAAAAACTGTTATCTTGACTCAAAAACAAAATGATTCAACATTTGTTCAAAGCATTATCGGAAAAGAATTACAAGCAGCTAATATCAAGGTTAAAGATCAAGCCTTCCAAAATATCTTTACCCAATATATTGGTGGCGGAGATTCAAGCTCAAGCAGTTCATCAAAAGAATAGTCCAAATCAATAAGTCAGGGAAAAAACTCGACTTCAGGAAAAAATGAAGTAAATCTTCCCACAATAAAACGCATAGTACAAGGTTTTCAATACCTGATATTATGCGTTTTTTGATTTTAAAGACTTTTTGACCAGCCTCATTTTTTTAACTTAATACTCAGTGAAAAGCAAAGATTAAACTAGGAAGCTAGCTGTAGGCTTCTCACAGAACAGCTTTGAGGTTGCAGATAAGACTTATGAGATCACCAACATATATAATGTGAAGCTGACGTGGTTTGAATAGACTTTAGAAGAGTATGAGTCTGGAAGTTTTAATGGATAATGCAAGATTCCATAGAATGGGTAAGCTAGAGTTCTTATGTGAAGAGTTTGGGCATAAACTTTTACCTCTTCCTCCCTACTCATCTTATACTCAATGAAAATCAAAGAGAAAACTAGGAAACTAGCCGCAGGCTGTACTTGAGTACAGCAAGGCGACGTTGACGCGGTTTGAAGAGATTTTCGAAGAGTATTAGTATAGAAAAGTGAATCTGAACTAGTACATTACTGCTTCTAAAACATTCTTATAAATTGATTTAAATTCTCAAATCACATTATTCAGTTCTTATTTCATTTTGCTTTACAATCCTGTTGAGAAGATACGTGTTCATATCAAAAAGGTATTGGCAAGTTGCAATACCTTTTTACGAGGCTCTTTTGTCTTATTTTTGTTTCAACTGACTATATCTCCTATTGTTCTAGTTCAGAAGGCTAGGCTATAATTATGATTGATAGGAAGTATCATTCCAAGTATCGAGAGTAAATGTTTCAAAATCATGGGTTTCTATAATGGTTAGGCTAGCATTTGCTAGACCGCCATCTTTACGAAGAAGAGGCTCTTTATAGCCTAGGAGAGTACGAAGACTGGCAGTAAGATTGGCGCCGTGACCGACAATTAGAATACGCTCAGCTGGACTATCTTTTAATGATTTGATAAATTGGATGGTCCGTTGCGTGGTGCTATAGAGGGATTCGGCTCCAAACATTTGAGTGTCAAACTTGGCAAGATTAGATCGGAAAGCTTTGATTTGTTGCGGGTAAATAGCTTCCAAGGTTGCAATTTTCAAACCTTCCAACTTCCCTAGCTGCCATTCACGGAGATTAGGAACGCTTTCTAAAGGACAGGGTGTCTGGAGTTGACTTTGGATAATCTCGGCAGATCTGACTGCTCGAGGTAAATCACTTGAATAAATTTGATCAAAAGGAATATCCTTGAGATACTGGCCTAGTTGTTTTAGGGTTTCAATGGATTCAGGAAGAAGGGGGGAATCTCCACTAGCACCTTGAAAGCGACCTTCTTGGTTCCAGAGGGTACGACCGTGGCGGACAAAGTAGAGTTTCATTACTTGCTGTCCTCCAAAATATCTACAAAGTCAGCTTTTATAAAGCTAGCCAAGTCTTGTGGAGCGACGATAATGCTGTGACCGACCTCGCCTGCAGAGACAATCATTTGATCCAAGTCTAGGGCAATCTTATCGATAAAAATGGGATAATTGTGTTTCTGACGAATTCCGACAGGATTATTGGCTCCATGAATGTAACCAGTTGTTTTTTCCAAGTCCTTTTGTGGAATCATGCTCACTTTTTTATTGCCAGAAATTTTAGCTAGTTTTTTTTCAGACAAGTGTTGGGTGATAGGGACAATTCCGATAATTGGTCCTGTTTTATCTCCCAGAAGAGCCAAGGTTTTGAAAATCTGATCTCGTTCATAACCTTGAGGCAGCTCTCCTTCTAGGGCATTGATTTGAATTCCCTGATGTGGGATACCTGCTTTAGACAGGATTTGTTCCACCAATGTTTTTTTGATTTTAACTTTTTTTGCCATTATTTATATTTATCCTCCAATTGGCTCATCCAAATACCAAGCCAGATTCCTAGAGCAAAGAAGAAGGCGATGATGACATACCCAACAAGAGAAAGGCCAGTGTATTGGATACTTTCAGCGTTTCCTGCATTTGGAATCAAGATCAGAAGGGTACTAGAAAGTACGATACCAATGATGAAATGATAGACGCGTGAGTGGTAGTTGTTTAAGGCATAATCCATCAACTTTGAAAAAATGATGAGAGTTGCACCTGCCCCAATTCCAATCGGGAAGAAGGTTCCCAAGAGGTCAAAGGTTTTAAAACCAGTCAACATAGGAGCATAGAGTCCCAAAATCAAAAGTAGATTTGATGGACTGAGGCCAGGAACCAATACGCCAAGAGCCAGCAGTGAACCTGCTAGGACCAAATTAAGAAAGCTAGCACTTAAGGTTCCAACGACAAAATTTAAGGCATAGAGTCCTAATCCAGAAATAATAAAGGTTGTCCAGAACCAAGCCAAATCAATCTTGTCTCGGTCAGATTCTCGAGTTGATTCTTTGAGGAGGCTAGGAACCGTACCAATGATGGCACCCGCAAAGCTCCATAAGACAAAGACCTGATAATTTTCAAGCAGGTATTCAATCGGGTAGGAAAATAAGCCGATTCCCAGAAGCATACCGATGGCAACTGGAATAAAGTACAAAACATTTTCCTTAAAGTCTTTAAAGGGATGGGCCAGAAAGCCAATCATCCGTTCGTAAATTCCTAAGATTGCTGCTAGAACCCCTCCGGAAATTCCCGGTAGAATAAATCCAAGAGCAATGACAATCCCTTTAATAAGGCGTGCTAACCATGAGAGCATATAGTTCCTCCAACTATTTCTATTTCAAAAAATCCTTACTATATTGTATCACAATCAAACACAAAAAGAAAAAGCAAATGCTAAACAAATGCTTTTAAGGTTTTAAAAAGAGTTTTCTAAAGGTTTCTTCTTTGTTTTTTAAGGGAGAGATGACGTTGATATCCAAATCGTGGTCAAAGCCGGCAATTTTTCCTTTAGATGTGTATTGGTGGATGTCATAATCTAAATCAGTTTTAGGACTGCTCTCCAAAAATCCTGAGTTAGAGCCGTAGGACGGAATCCAAACAGAGGTAAACTTGCCTGTATCAATACTATGTTCTTCCATGAAATAGACCCCAACGTAGATTCCGATGTTTTTAGCACCTAGTGATGCTAGTTTTGCTCGAAAGGCTTCAACACCCTCGTTCATATTGGACATGGTTTTATCTTCTACGTCTAGCCAATAGTAACTAGGACTGTAAGGAGAGGCTGCATTGTAGAAAACCTCAGCGGCTTTTTCCATTTCTTGGACACTTTTTCCAGCTACATAAGCGTAGACCCCAACTGGGACATTCCGCTTTTGAAGTTCAGTGATATGACTCTTATAGGCCTTGTCTATTCCATTGATAAAGGAAGCATCATTTTCTTTTGTTGTTTGAGCACCACTGTGAACACGAACAATAGCGCCTGAAATATTTTGTGAGAGGGCATCGTAGTTGATTTCCTCAGGACGCTGCCAGCCAGAGAGGTCAATAATCGGTTTGTCTAAGTGTTTTAGAGCTTGCGCTTCAATCTGCGCTATGTTGGATTTTGTTTTAAAGGATTGGTTGTCATTAAGTGGGCGATTGATGATTAAAATGAAAATTATGATCCCAAAAAAACTAAATAAAATAAGTGGATGAATTTGTTTTCTCATATCTTATAATTCTACCCTAAAAATCAAAAAAAATCAAAAAAATGGGTTAAGGAAAGGACTTTGGAGCATTTTTTCATTCAAGGGCGCGGAATGATTTGAAATATGGTATAATAAAAGGGAATTTCTACAGAAAAGAGAAGATTATGTCAAATTTTGCCATTATTTTAGCAGCGGGTAAAGGGACTCGCATGAAATCTGATTTGCCAAAAGTTTTGCACAAGGTTGCGGGTATTTCTATGTTGGAACATGTTTTCCGTAGTGTGGGAGCTATCCAACCTGAAAAGACAGTAACAGTTGTAGGACACAAGGCGGAATTGGTTGAAGAGGTCTTGGCTGGACAGACAGAATTTGTGACTCAATCTGAACAGTTGGGTACTGGTCATGCGGTTATGATGACAGAGCCAATCTTAGAAGGTTTGTCAGGACACACCTTGGTCATTGCAGGAGATACTCCTTTAATCACAGGTGAAAGCTTGAAAAACTTGATTGATTTCCACATCAATCATAAAAATGTGGCCACTATCTTGACTGCTGAAACAGATAATCCTTTTGGCTATGGACGAATTGTACGTAATGATAATGCAGAGGTTCTTCGCATCGTGGAGCAGAAGGATGCTACAGATTTTGAAAAACAAATCAAGGAAATCAACACTGGAACTTACGTTTTTGATAACGAGCGTTTATTTGAGGCTTTGAAAAATATCAATACCAACAATGCTCAAGGTGAATACTATATTACAGATGTCATTGGCATTTTCCGTGAAGCTGGTGAAAAAGTTGGTGCTTATACCTTGAAAGATTTTGATGAAAGTCTTGGGGTAAATGACCGTGTAGCTCTTGCGACAGCTGAGTCAGTTATGCGTCGTCGCATCAATCATCAGCACATGGTCAATGGTGTTAGCTTTGTCAATCCTGAAGCAACTTATATTGATATTGATGTTGAGATTGCGCCTGAAGTTCAAATCGAAGCCAATGTTACCTTGAAGGGGCAAACGAAAATTGGTGCTGAGACTGTTTTGACAAATGGAACGTATGTAGTGGATAGCACTATTGGAGCAGGAGCTGTTATTACCAACTCTATGATTGAGGAAAGCAGTGTTGCAGACGGCGTGACTGTCGGACCTTATGCCCACATTCGTCCAGGTTCAAGTATCGCTAGCCAAGCACATATTGGAAATTTTGTTGAGGTGAAAGGGTCTTCAATCGGCGAGAATACCAAGGCTGGTCATTTGACTTATATCGGAAACTGTGAAGTGGGTAGTCATGTTAATTTTGGTGCAGGAACCATTACAGTCAACTACGATGGTAAAAACAAATACAAGACAGTCATCGGTAACAATGTCTTTGTTGGTTCAAATTCAACCATTATTGCGCCAGTTGAGTTAGGTGACAATTCCCTCGTTGGAGCTGGTTCAACTATTACTAAAGACGTGCCAGCGGATGCGATTGCTATTGGTCGTGGTCGTCAGGTCAACAAAGATGAATATGCAACACGTCTTCCTCATCATCCTAAGAATCAGTAGGAGCCTATCATGGAATTTGAAGAAAAAACGCTTAGCCGAAAAGAAATCTATCAAGGACCAATATTTAAACTAGTCCAAGAGCAGGTTGAATTACCAGAAGGCAAGGGAATTGCCCAACGGGATTTGATTTTCCACAATGGAGCTGTCTGTGTTTTAGCCGTAACGGATGAGCAAAAACTCATCTTGGTCAAGCAGTACCGTAAGGCTATCGAGGCTGTCTCTTACGAAATTCCAGCTGGAAAATTGGAAGTAGGAGAAAATACAGACCCTGTCGCAGCAGCCCTGCGTGAATTAGAGGAAGAAACAGCCTATACAGGGAAGTTAGAACTCTTATATGACTTTTATTCAGCCATTGGCTTTTGTAATGAAAAGTTAAAACTATATCTAGCAAGCGATTTGACAAAAGTGGAAAATCCACGTCCCCAGGATGAAGATGAAACCTTGGAAGTCCTTGAAGTGAGCCTAGAAGAAGCCAAGGAATTAATCCAATCAGGTCACATCTGTGATGCCAAGACAATTATGGCTGTTCAGTATTGGGAATTGCACAAAAAATAGAGGAGGTCAGTATGGGTAAACCTTTATTAACGGATGAAATGATTGAAAGAGCTAATAGAGGCGAAAAAATTTCAGGTCCTCCTTTGCTAGATGATGAGGAGACTAAGATTTTACCAACCTCTTCTTCCCGTTTTGGTTATGCCAATCCTAAGGAACATGGTTTTAGTCAGGAAACCTTGAAGATTCAGGTCGAACCGTCTATTCATAAAAGCCGTCGCATTGAAAATACTAAGAGAAATGTCTTCAATTCTAAGTTAAATAAAATCTTATTCGCAGTCATCTTTCTCTTGATTTTGCTTGTGTTAGCAATGAAACTTTTGTAATAGAAAAGGAATTGAAATGAAAATAGGAATTATTGCAGCTATGCCAGAAGAACTGGCTTATCTGGTCCAACATCTAGACAATGCCCAAGAGCAAGTTGTTTTGGGGAATACCTATCATACAGGCAGCATTGCCTCTCATGAAGTCGTTCTTGTAGAAAGTGGAATTGGTAAGGTCATGTCTGCTATGAGTGTGGCGATTTTGGCTGATCATTTCCAAGTGGATGCTATAATTAATACGGGGTCAGCTGGGGCAGTAGCAGAAGGGATTGCTGTTGGTGATGTCGTGATTGCTGACAAATTAGCCTATCATGACGTGGATGTCACAGCTTTTGGTTATGACTATGGGCAAATGGCGCAACAACCGCTTTATTTTGAATCGGATAAAACCTTTGTTGCCAAAATCCAAGATAGTTTATCTCAATTGGATCAAAACTGGCATCTTGGTTTGATTGCTACAGGAGATAGTTTTGTTGCAGGAAATGACAAGATAGAAGCGATTAAGTCCCATTTTCCAGATGTTTTGGCAGTTGAGATGGAAGGAGCAGCTATTGCTCAGGCAGCGCATGCTCTTAATCTTCCAGTTTTAGTCATTCGAGCTATGAGTGACAATGCCAACCATGAAGCAAACATCTCTTTTGATGAGTTTATTATCGAAGCTGGACGTCGCTCTGCTCAAGTCTTATTAGCCTTTTTGAAGGCCTTAAATTAAGCGAAAATTTGACAGTTTTTCTAGCTTATGATAAGATTTAAGTAAAGAAAAGCTAGAAAACGTTTCAGAGGATATTATGAGTATTGAAATGACCGTCAGTGAGATTGCAGAGGTCTTAGGATTATCTCGCCAAGCAATCAATAACCGTGTCAAAGAATTACCAGAAGAAGACACAGATAAAAATGACAAAGGGGTAACAGTCGTTACCAGAAGTGGCTTGATTAAGCTAGAAGAAATCTATAAAAAAACGATTTTTGAAGATGAGCCTGTCAGTGAAGATGTCAAGCAACGTGAACTGATGGAGATTCTAGTTGATGAGAAGAATGCAGAAATTCTCCGTCTCTATGAACAATTAAAAGCCAAGGATCGTCAGTTATCAGAAAAAGACGAGCAGATGCGCATCAAAGACCGTCAGATTGCTGAGAAAGACAAACAACTCGATCAGCAACAACAATTGACCCTTCAAGCTATGAAGGATCAAGAAAATCTTAAGCTAGAGCTGGACCAAGCAAAAGAAGAAGTCCAATCCACTAAGAAAGGCTTTTTTGCTCGTTTATTTGGAGGATAATCAAGGAGCTGTTTAGGTTAAATGCTAACCTGATGGCTTCTTTTATTTCTAAATAGTATAGTTGCTCAATTAATACTCAATGAAAATCAAAGAGCAAACTAGGAAGCGAGCCGCAGGCTGCTCAAAGCACTGCTTTGAG
>NZ_JBBJZX010000029.1:0-21628 GCF_038148935.1 Streptococcus pseudopneumoniae
AATGCGGTTAGTGCTGCTCTAGCGAGAGCAATTGATGAAATCAATCGTATCAATCCTATTCCATCTCCTCGTCACCTCCTAACGACTAATAACCAACCTGGAAATTCTGACAATGTGAACACTACAGAACCGACAAGTCCATCAGATAGTGGACAAGCAAATTCTGGACAAGATGCCCCAAGCACTGATAGTCCTTCAGAAACCACTGCTCGTTCGTCTGTAGCTCCAGTGACAACTACGGAACCTAGTGTAAATACAGCGAATAGAGAAGATGATGTTGTTCGTTCAGTAACTCAGGGTCAAGGAACTTTAGACAAGTCAGAACTAAGTAAGCAGACTCAAACCTTAGAAAATCTTTTGAGAACACTGACAGGTGTATCAAGTCCTATTACAGATTCAGCACGTCTGGTTTTGGCAGAGGCTAAGAAAGCTCTTGCAGATGACAGTTTGACAGAGCAAGGATTGCGTAATATCTTGCAAACAGTCAAAGATGCCATTGCTTCCCTAGAGTCCATTAAGGAAAGTCAGTCAGCAACGAAGGCTGGAGAACAAAAAGTTTCTGAGGAAGCACCAGAAGCAGATAAGTCTGTAGCTCAAACTCAAATCTCAGTAGGAGCTATTGTGGTAAGTATACTGGTTCTATTAGGTCTCCTCTTCTTCCTCCTAGCTCGTCGTAATAAAGAATCAGAACTCGAGAAATTAACCAAGGAATTAAGTAAACTTCTTAAGAACTTAAACCTTGAAACAGTGGATAAGGATGTCCTTAAAAAGTCTCAAGAAGAACTTCAAAATGCAGTTTCCTTCTTGGCAGATGAAAAAGGCTCTGAGCATACTGAAGAAGAGTTGATTGAAAATCTTAAAGAGGTTCTTGCTAAATTGAAAGCAAACGCCTAATAACAACCTATATTAAAAATCTCCAGATTAGGAACTATCCGTGAGTTCTCTAGTCTGGAGATTTTTTAATATACTTCGTTATTGGACGGTTACAAAATACTAGCGTCAGTTGTTCTAAAATTTAGTGTCAGCGCGTCATAACAAGGTATCTATCATTAGGTTAATAGAGATAAAGTAGACAATTGATGTAGGTCTTTTGTTTGATAGTGGTGATAAAGTTTTAAATCTGCTACATAATTTGTGGAGTTTTTTCTATAATTAGTAGTTTAACCTAACCTGCAAATAGGAGTATACTAATAATGTAATCGTTATCAAAAGTCTAAAAAGGAATTTTTAGATGGATATCAAAATAAAAAAGGGAGGAAATTATGAATAAGTTTTCAAAAACCTTGAGAGACAACTGGATCTTTCTCTTGATGGTTTTGCCAGGGGCGCTCTGGTTGATTCTATTCTTCTACATTCCAGTATTTGGGAACGTGGTTGCCTTTAAAGACTACCGCATGACCAGTAATGGTTTCATAGATAGTATCGTGAACAGTAAATGGGTCGGACTCGATAATTTCAGATTCTTATTTAGTTCAAAAGACGCTTTTATTATCACACGAAATACGGTCCTCTACAATCTCGGCTTTATCTTTCTAGGTTTAGTTGTATCTGTAGGGATTGCCATTATCCTCAGCGAGCTCCGTTCTAAGAGAATGGTGAAGATCTTCCAAACTTCTATGTTGTTCCCTTATTTCTTGTCTTGGGTTATCATCAGTTTCTTTACCGATGCCTTCTTAAACATCGATAAAGGGGTCTTCAACCATTTGTTAGAAAGTCTTGGTCTCAAAGAAGTCAACTTCTACGCTGACTTGGGTATCTGGCCATATCTCCTACTTTTCCTAGGTATTTGGAAAGGTTTTGGATATAGCAGTGTCATGTACTATGCGACAATCATGGGAATTGATCCAACTTACTACGAAGCAGCGACAGTGGACGGAGCCAGCAAATGGCAACGCATTCGCAATGTAACCATTCCGCAATTGACACCATTGGTAACTGTATTGACCATCCTTGCAGTCGGAAATATCTTCCGTGCAGACTTCGGTCTTTTCTATCAAATCCCTCACAATGCTGGTCAGCTTTATAACGTAACCAACGTCTTGGACGTATATGTATATAATGGCTTGACCCAGACAGCGGACATCGGGATGGCTTCAGCAGCAGGTCTCTACCAATCAGTAGTCGGATTGATTCTGGTGGTTCTATCAAACTTACTGGCAAGACGAGTTGATCCAAACTCAGCCTTGTTCTAAAAGGAGGAGAATATGGCAGAAAAGAAAATTAAAAAAGAAAAAATTGATAATGTCGGTATTCACTCCTTCAGTAAGAAAGCAGATATCTTCTTCAGTATCATTTCGGGTTTGATTGCCCTCTCTTGTATCCTACCCTTCGTATTCGTTATCATTATTTCAGTGACGGACGAGAAAAGCCTCCTCCAATACGGCTACAGCTTTTTCCCATCCCAATTTGGATTAGACGGTTTTGAGTTTTTGGCACAGTTTAAGGATAAAATCTTACAAGCCCTCTTCATTTCTGTCTTTGTAACCGTAGTTGGGACATTTACAAATGTCTTTATCACAACAACCTATGCCTACGCTATTTCACGGACAACCTTTAAGTATCGCAGATTCTTTACCATCTTCGTTCTGCTCAGTATGTTGTTCAACGCTGGTTTGGTACCAGGTTATATCATGGTGACTCGTGTGCTTCAGCTTGGGGATACTGTTTGGGCCTTGATTGTTCCAATGCTTCTCTCACCCTTTAACATCATCTTGATGCGTTCCTTCTTCAAGAAGACCATTCCAGAAGCCATTCTCGAATCGGCTCGTATCGATGGTGCTAGTGAGGCTCGGATTTTCTTCCAAATCTGTTTGCCATTGTCACTACCAGGTATCGCAACCATCACGCTTTTGACAGCACTTGGTTTCTGGAATGACTGGTTCAACGCCCTTCTTTACATCAAGAGTGACAACTTGTATCCATTGCAATATTTGCTCATGCAAATCCAACAAAATATGGACTACATTGCCAAAGCGGTCGGCTTGACTGGTCAACTGGGAGTTGCTCTACCGAAAGAAACAGGTCGTATGGCCATGGTTGTGGTTGCAACCCTTCCAATCGCGATTCTATATCCATTCTTCCAACGCTACTTTGTAAAAGGTTTGACTATCGGTGGTGTGAAAGAATAGTGCTTATTGAGAAAGAACATTTCTCAGTTCCCAACTTCCCTTGTGTGAAGTTAATACTCTTCGAAAATCTCTTCAAACCGCGTCAACGTCGCCTTGCCGTATAGATGTTACTGACTTCGTCAGTTCTATCTGCAACCTCAAAACAGTGTTTTGAGCAACCTGCGGCTAGTTTCCTAGTTTGCTCTTTGATTTTCATTGAGTATAAGATCATTACATTGTTTATAAGTTTAAAAATAAAAAAAGGAGTTTTTATCATGAAAAACTGGAAAAAATATGCTTTTGCATCTGCTAGTGTAGTCGCTTTGGCTGCAGGTCTTGCTGCTTGTGGAAATTTGACAGGTAACAGCAAAAAAGCTGCTGATTCAGGTGACAAACCTGTTATCAAAATGTACCAAATCGGTGACAAACCAGACAACTTGGATGAATTGTTAGCAAATGCCAACAAAATCATCGAAGAAAAAGTTGGTGCCAAATTGGATATCCAATACCTTGGCTGGGGTGACTATGGTAAGAAAATGTCAGTTATCACATCATCTGGTGAAAACTATGATATTGCCTTTGCAGATAACTATATTGTAAATGCTCAAAAAGGTGCTTACGCTGACTTGACAGAATTGTACAAAAAAGAAGGTAAAGACCTTTACAAAGCACTTGACCCAGCTTACATCAAGGGTAATACTGTAAATGGTAAGATTTACGCTGTTCCAGTTGCAGCCAACGTTGCATCATCTCAAAACTTTGCCTTCAACGGAACTCTCCTTGCCAAATATGGTATCGATATTTCAGGTGTTACTTCTTACGAAACTCTTGAGCCAGTCTTGAAACAAATTAAAGAAAAAGCTCCAGACGTAGTACCATTTGCAGCTACTAAGAACTTCATCCCTTCTGAGAACTTTGACTATCCAGTAGCAAACGGGCTTCCATTCGTTATCGACCTTGAAGGTGATACTACTAAAGTTGTAAACCGTTACGAAGTGCCTCGTTTCAAAGAACACTTAAAGACTCTTCACAAATTCTATGAAGCTGGCTACATTCCAAAAGACGTCGCAACAAGTGACACTACATTTGACCTTCAACAAGATACTTGGTTCGTTCGTGAAGAGACAGTAGGACCAGCTGACTACGGTAACAGCTTGCTCTCACGCGTTGCTAACAAAGACATCCAAATCAAACCAATCACAAACTTTATTAAGAAAAACCAAACAACACAAGTTGCTAACTTTGTCATCTCAAACAACTCTAAGAACAAAGAAAAATCAATGGAAATCTTGAACCTCTTGAATACGAACCCAGAACTTTTGAACGGCCTTGTTTACGGTCCAGAAGGCAAGAACTGGGAAAAAATTGAAGGTAAAGAAAACCGTGTTCGCGTTCTTGATGGCTACAAAGGAAACACTCACATGAGTGGATGGAACACTGGTAACAACTGGATCCTTTACATCAATGAAAACGTTACAGACCAACAAATTGAAGATTCTAAGAAAGAATTGGCTGAAGCTAAAGAATCTCCAGCGCTTGGATTTATCTTTAATACTGACAATGTGAAATCTGAAATCTCAGCTATTTCTAACACAATGCAACAATTTGATACAGCTATCAACACTGGTACTGTAGACCCAGATAAAGCGATTCCAGAATTGATGGAAAAATTGAAATCTGAAGGTGCCTACGAAAAAGTATTGAACGAAATGCAAAAACAATACGATGAATTCTTGAAAAACAAAAAATAATCAGCTAAATTGATTTCGTGTATTCATTCCTAACTCCTAAAATAAGAATCACTGCTTTCCTCAGGTTGGTCTGGGGAGGGCAGTGATTTTTTGAAAGTTTTTGAAGCCATGTATGCTGAGGAAATGTATAAAGACTACCAAACCTAATTTATTTCAGGTTGTTATAAATATCATCTAAATATGAGTGAATTTCTTGTCGTATAGATTGTAAAGAATGATTTCTAGCTGTATCAATGACACCGAATATTCTGTAATGACTACGGAAAAGTTTATCATAATCAATGTAACTTCCTATGATGATAATGTTGGCAAATTCAGAACGGAGTCGTATATCTTCTATATAAGAATACATTGTATCTGAAGATAAAAACATTGATTTTATGATAAAATAGGTAGTAGTGTTATAGGAATAGATGATACGCCTAGAAACTATAATTCTCATTTTTGTTGATAAGTTTTCTTTAATATAAGAATTGATGTCACTTGTGATGATATATCCTAATAATGAAAAATGTAGAATTTGAATTGTATCCATATTTCTCCTCTTGCTCTATCATATCAAAAACATCCGATAGAAGATGTCGAAATCTTAGATTGTATAAATGTTAGCATGAAATGTTGAAAAATAACCATTTATGATAACTCAGATACCTTTTAAGATTTTTTCCATCATAGGATACTAGTTTTGATATGATATAGGAGAGTAAGGAGGAAAAATATGCAAGAATATATTTTAAGCCAAGGCAGAGCAGTTGTTAAAGTGCCTCATTCTAAGGTTTACTATGTGACAACACATCCTACGAAGGCACATGCTGTTATTTTTATTACAGCTGATGGAGTATTTGAGAAGTATATGAGCCTAGCTAGAGTTGAGGAAATGAGTCTGGGTAAATTGTTCAGGTGTCATAGAAAGTTTCTTGTTAACTTATCCAAAGTAATAGGATTGAAGTATGAAACGAAGACCATTTTATTTATGGATGAAAGAGTATCGGATATTAGCTGCTCTAGAAGATATTTTAAAACTGTAAAAGAAAGATGGTTAAATACTAAAGGAGACGAGAAATGAATATCTTTATATTAGAGGATGATTTTATACAGCAGACTAGGATGGAAAATCTGGTGTATGATATTTTAGAGAAGAATTGTTGGGAAGTAAAGCACTGTGGTGTTTATGGTAAACCAAATCAATTGTTAGAAGATATGATGGAACGTGGAGGTCATCAACTTTTCTTTTTAGATATTGAAATTAAAAACGATGTTAGAAAAGGGTTAGATATTGCTTTGGAAATCAGAGATAGAGATCCAAATGCAGTCATTGTTTTTGTAACAACTCATTCAGAATTTATGCCTGTTAGTTTTCAATATCAAGTATCAGCTTTAGATTTTATTGATAAGGAATTACCTGAAAGTGCTTTTAGGGAACGTGTGGAAAAGGCAATCGCTTATGTTCACAAGAATAAACATCAACTAATGACTGAAGATTCTTTTGTGTTTACAAATTCTAAAGCACTCGTTCAGGTTCCATTTTCGGATTTGCTTTATATAGAAACGTCAATGATTCCTCATAAGCTAGTTCTTTATTCTATGAGAGAAAGAATAGAGTTTTACGGTAAAATTTCTGATATATTGAAACAAGAACCCAGATTGGTTCAGTGTCATCGTTCTTTTATTGTGAATCCTTATAATATCTCTTCAATAGATAAGGAAGAAAAACTAGTCTATTTGAAGAACGGGTCAAGTTGCCTAGTATCTAGGTTAAAAATGAGGGCATTGCTGAATATAGTTAAAGATTTACATGATAGTAAGGAGTAGTAAATGTCATTTGTGTTAGTATCTTTGAATTTTTACATACTTTTATTTCTTCATGCAAAAATTTATGGCTATCAATTGACTATAAAGAGATCTTTAGAGTTATTGTTTTTCTATTTTTTATTAGAGTTTTTACTTTTAATCTTGATTAAGACGTTCTATATCCCTGTTGTTATTACAGTACTAGATTATCCCATCTTTTTTATTATCTACACATTTTTGTTGGATAAAAAGAAGTACAGTCTGATATTGACACTTTTTTATGCTCTGTTTCCTATCACATTTTGGTCGATTATCTATGATTTCTTTGTTGATTTTATTATTCCTAATTTTGCTAGTTTAACAGACATATATGTTTATTACGATGCTACCATTTTCTCAATTTTAGCAAGTCTCCTATCTTTGCTTATAATAAAAGTTTTTCAGTATGATTTTAGCTATCTAAGAAGTAAAGTGTTGGATAAACATTTAGCTCAAATAATGAGGATTGCTAATGCTGCAATGTTGGGTTATTTTATCCTTATTCCTTTTATTGGTTACATTAAAAACAGCCTGAATTTATCTGTAAATCATTATCAAGGAGCTATAACTGCAATCTATTTCTTTTTATTTATCTATTTTGTCAATATACTGGACAGAAATGTACGTGAGGAATTGCAAAAAGATTTAGTACTTCAAAAAGAGATTCAACTTCAAAATCTTAAGAGCTATAGTAAACAAGTAGAAGGACTTTATCAAGAGGTTAGAAGCTTTAGGCATGATTATGCAAATATCTTAACAAGTTTAAAGATAGGGATAGACCGAAAAGATATTGATTTAGTTGCTCAAATTTATGACAGTGTCTTGAAAGACTCAGGGAAAAATTTAAAAGATACAAAATTTGATGTAGTGAGATTGAGAAATATAGAGGATTTATCCTTGAAGAGTTTATTAATCTCAAAATTATCCGAGGCTCAGAGTTTACTAGTGCCAGTTTCTTTAGAAATAGAAAAACCAATCGTTATCAAAAAGATTGAGGAAATTGATTTTTTAACAGTTGTTTCTATATTGTTAGATAACGCGATAGAGGCCGCTGCAAGCGCCACTGTCGAGGAACCTCTAAGTGTTTGTTTTTTTGAAGATATGAGAAATAATAAGCAAGTTTTGATTATCCAAAATCCGACCCTAGATAGAGAGATTGATGTTACAAAAATATTTGAGAGAGGAATGTCGTCTAAAGGGCAGAATAGAGGAGTTGGTTTGTCTAATGTTAATAGTATTTTGACAAAATACCCAAATATCATTCTAAAAACTACAAGTTCTAATTTTAGATTTAAACAAGTCTTAGAGATAGAAGTATAGGTGGGGATGGGTGACTTGTATCTTTTATAATCTTTTCATGATAAAACGCATAGTATCAGTCATTTTGAAATCTGATATTATGCGTTTTTATAATTCTATAGATTTTTTATGGTTTGAAAGTAGTCCGTAATTTTAATGGTGTTGTTATAGTTTCATATAGCTCTTCCCACAATCCTCCACCTGTAACCTGGTTGAGTTCGGTAGTTGTTAGTTCTTGAAATGAAGTTAGGTTTTGTTTCTTATCCATGTTAAGATTCTCCTTTTTGATAAGATAATAAATAGTTCTAGAGTGTTATCTGAAAATTAATCAGAATGGGTTAAAATTTTATCTTTGAAATAATCAAAATATGTTTTCTTTGCAGTTACACTAGTGACGCGACCTTGTAAGCCATATTGGATGAGTTTACTATCCTCATTAGATAGTTTTGCAAGAGCGGTTAGTTTAAAGAGATTTCCTTGCTCTGTTCTGGTAGGAGTTTGATCAATTGTCTGAAGTTGGCCGATGATGGTAATGCCGTGATTTCCAATCTTCTCCAGTTTTAATCTTACAGTTTGTCCTTTATCTAGTAGAGGTAGATAGTCAGAAGATACGTAGTAAGTGATTAGTACTTCTCTTGTATCTGTGATGACAGGGAATATTTGAGCAATTTCTGTACCAGTTGGAATTCTATTTTTACCTTCAAATTCACTGTTTAAGTGAATGATACCTTTACTTGGAGCGGTTAAGGTATTGTTTTCTAAGCGCTGCGTTGCTTGATCTAGTTGTACTTTTAATTCTGTTAATTGATTCTCCACGGTTAGTTGTTGCTGTGAGGCTGTCTGTAAAAACTGAGTGCGGAGTATTTCAATTTTGGTTGCTAAACTGTTATCATAAGTTGCTACACTTCCGATACCAGCTTGCTGAATTTTGAGGCTTGCGATAGATGATTCAAGACCTGCAATACTTTGATTAATTTGAGATAAAAATGGCTCCTCTGCAGTTCCTTGTGTTTGTCCTTGTGAGGCTACAAGATAACGATTCAAAATTGACTGGTGCGGATTGCCAGTTGGTAAGCGTGCTCTGTTATTTATGATAGCATCTCTCAGCTCTTGATATTCTCCAATTTGTTGTTGAACTTTTGAAATTTCTTGTTCAATAGCTGATGAACTGCTATTGGCAAGATTGGCTTGATTTGAAACTTCGGTGTTAGTCTTTGAGATACCTAGCTCAATATCATGAGCTTGTTTAGTAAAATTCATAAAGGTATTATGGTAGCCAAATTCATCCTCGCCAGAAAAAAGATCAGTTGCTTTTTCTAAGCTTTGTTTCAAAATTCCAAGTCCTTCTTTTTGCTTCTCAAGTCTTTGTAATTGAGTTTCTAAGGCAGTTTTCTGACTTTCTTCCATTGTTTCAGAGTATTTGATGAGTAAGTCCCCTTTTTCAACTACTTGATTTGCCACTAAATGATTAGCAAGGATAGGATTATCACTGGTTGACTGAATGGATGCAATGACACTTGTAGGAGCGATTTCTCCTTGGGAAGTAACAGTAATTTCTTTTGTGGCAACAAGGGAGAAAATCAAGATGAAAGTAAGTAGTAATGAAAGAGGTATAATTAACATTGTCGCATAGTTATGGTAACGTCTCTGATAAAACTCGACGCTTCTAAAAAGATTAGGATTCATGACATTCTCCTTATTTGTTGAATAGATGATGGTAGAAGCCTTGCGCCTGCATTAACTCTTGATGGCTACCAACTTCAATGATTTTCCCCTGGTCAAGAACAATGACACGGTTAGTTCGTTCGGCTATACTGAGACGATGGGCTACAAAGAGAATGGTTTTATCAGTTAGGGACATAAGATTATCTATAACTTTTTTCTCAGTCAAGACATCAAGACCGCTAGTAGCTTCATCTAGTATTAAAACAGGAGCTTTAGTTAAAAGAGCACGAGCGAGGGCTATTCGTTGCTTTTGTCCTCCTGATAGACCAGCTCCATCAGAGAGCTGAGTTTGATAGCCCATAGGCATTCTTTCAATGTCTTGACGGATTTCAGCTAATTCACAAGCTCTTAGAATATCTTCTTGGCTAATCATATGATTACCGCCCAAAGTTAAGTTTTCCAAGATAGAGCCATTAAAGATATAGGCTTGTTGAGGTAGGTAATTAATATGATGGCGCAAAACTTTTTTATCAATGTTTTTAATATCCTGATGATTGATGGAAATATGTCCTTTGTAAGGTTCAAAGAAATTGACAATCATTTTGGCTAAAGTTGTTTTACCAGAACCACTAACTCCAACTAGGCTAACCTTATCTCCTTGTTTAATCGTGAGATTAATATCTGTTAAGGTATCTCGTCCAAAACCATACTTATAAGAAAGGTCATCAAATTCAATATCGCCCATCAAAAAATATGAATGAACAGGGTTTTCTTGAACTTTAAATTCAGATTCGACTAGATAGACTTCGTTCAAACGGTTATTAGCAACCTTCGCAGATTGGAGTTTGGTTTGGAGGTTGATAATATTTTCCATAGGAGTTGTAAAGTAAGAAAGAAGTGTGTTAAAGGTAATCAGTTGACCGATAGAAATTTTACTCGACATGACTAATTGAGCGCCAAACCATAGGATAAGGATATTCAGAACTAATTTTGTTCCCTGCTTTAAACTCGTTTGTAAAATAGAATACTTACTGAGCTTAAAGGATTTTTCCAAATAATCTACAAATTCGCTGTCTATATTTTGATAGCGATTTTCTTCACTCGTGAGCGACTTTATAGTTTCAATCCCGTTGATATCTTCGATAATGGCAGAGCTAACCATAGAATTACTTTGCATGACATCATGGTTCATTTTTTCGAAAGGCTTCATAAAAGAAAAGATGATGAACATGTATATAGGAATGGAAATAAGAGAAAGAAGGAAGAGATTAGGGTTTTGTGCCAGTAAGACTCCCCCTACAAGAATCAGAATAGAAACATCCAGAAAAAGAGAGAGAATGGTAGAAGCCAAGGCATCTATAATAGAGTTAGCATCTGTGAACCGTGAAATGATTTCTCCTGTACGACGTGTCGCAAAGAAAGACATAGGAAGTTCAAAAATATGGCGAATATAGGATAAAATCACATCAATGCTTAATCTCTGACTCAGAACAGTTAGGAGATAATCTCTGGAGAAGCCCATGACTTGTTGGAGGATATAGGTGATAACCAGACCAACTGAGATGATTCCTAAAGTTGATTTCATCTGATTTGGGATGTATTCATCTAAGATTCCTTGGAGATAATAAGAACCACCGATATTGATAATCGTGACCAATAAGCTTGAGAGAACAATGTAAGCAATGAGAGATTTTTGTTTAAAAATCAGAGGAAGGAAGCTTAGTAGACCATTCTTTTTATCTTTATGGGGTTGATAGCTGGGTTTGGGAGCTAGAAAAATAGCTACTCCAGTCCATTCAGAGAAAAAGCGTTCTTTTGACATTTTAGTGATTTTTACAGAAGGGTCAGGATCACCAATAATCAGATGGTCTTTCTTTGTTTGATAGACAACATAGTAATGTTGGAGTTTTCCTTCTTTGTTAACGTGAACGATAAATGGATAGGGGACATCACTCATGTCAAAGAGCGTTTTATCTGCTTGAACAGGTCTTGTTTCAAAGCCCATTTCATCAGCGGCTTTTACAATGCCAAGAGCAGTCGTTCCTTCTTTATTGGTCTTTGCAAGTTCTCTCAAGTGAGCTAGAGAAAAATCTGAACCATAGAATTTAGCAATCGAGGCTAAGGCAGCAACACCGCAGTCTCTAGCATCTATTTGAGGAACAAATGTACGTTTATAAGAAGTCATTGGCAATTCCTTTCATATAGTAGATAGGTATATTATGCCAAACTTTACTAAAAAACTTCTTGCTAAATCGTAAACGGTATTTATATTGTCATGAACAGTAATTTTTATTAAGTAAGATGAACCATTGATTTTTATAGTTGACGATAGTATATATTAGTTTTGGTCTTTGATAAAATTTATGAAAAACATTTCGTGATGAAAAAAAGACATTTTATGATTTTAAAGAAATGATATCAGTTAATTATGATATATTGATGTTGTCAAGGTTGCAACAGGACAAAAATTAAAAATAAAAAAGGAGTATTTGTCATGGATACAAAAATGATGTCACAATTTTCTGTTATGGATAATGAAATGCTTGCTCGTGTTGAAGGTGGAGATAAAGTAGGGGCTGGAGAAGTTGTTCAAGCATTAGGAATTTGTACAATAGGAGGTGCAGCTCTGGGGAGTGTTATCCCAGTTGTGGGAACTCTTGCCGGAGGGGTTTTAGGAGCACAGTTTTGTACAGCGGCTTGGGGAGCTTTTAGAGCAAGTTAAACTTTTAGCGATATAGTAGATTGGAAATAGTAGTAAAAGGAGGTGATTTATATGAAATACAGATTATTTCTTATTATTTTCTTGAGTAGTGTTTTGGATATTCTTTTAGGTACATTTTTGAAAATCTCGAATGTATCGATTGGGTGGATTGTTCTCTACAGTGGCTTATTTGAAGCAGGAGTTTTCCTTCTTGCTAATAAAGGTTTGGCGGTAAAAATCAAGGAAGCAGACATTCAAAAACGCTTTAAATTTATTTTTGGAAAAACGTTATGGTTTCAAATTCTTTTGCTCATCTTTTTGGCGGTAAAACTTTATCTTGGTTTGGATGAGAGACTGATTTTACTTTATGGAAATATTTTCATTGTCTTTAATGCCTTAGTTTATCTTTTGTCTACTAGCCAAATTAATTTAACAAAGAAAGCGTGAAAAGAATGGAACAATCAGTAAATAATTTTATCATTTTATCCGATGAAAAATTAACAATGATAACAGCTGGTGATAAACAACTTGTAGACAGATTTTTAAGTGGAGTAGGTGGTGCAGTTGAGGGGCTTTCGCTTTGTGCACAGACAATCCCCTTCCCAACTCCGCAGATTTATTTAATTTGTGCAGCTGGTGGGGCGGCAGCTTCAGTTTTATGGCCACATTAGAGGATTTAGTTAGGATATAGAATTATTAATCTGAGTATCTCTTTGCGCTTATACTCTCTATACTGTATAGGAACGTATCATGTATAAACACTTATTTTTTCCATATTCAAAAATCTTAGACTGGTTGACACCCTATATTCTAGTCTTGGCTTCTGACACCATTGCATTTAATGTTTTTGTGCTAACCTTTGTATCTGTAGTGGTTTTTTCTTTTCTGAATCCCATGCTAGCTTTTATAGCTATATTCTTAGGGGCTGGCTATGTTGTCGGGTTTTGGTTATTAAAATGGTTTGTTTTAGAGAGATTGGAGGTAAAGGATGACTTGTAGGAAGGTGTACTTAGTGTTTAAGTGGTTATCTTTATGGTCGTTTTCAATAAAGATTACACCTTGTTTTTGATTTTTAGTATAGTAACGTCAAATGTAGCTCCTTACATTCATTCCTAACTCCTAAAATAAGAATCACTGCTTTCCTCAGGTTGGTCTGGGGAGGGCAGTGGTTTTTTACCTTATTTAGATAATTATCCGAATTAGATGATATAAACAATATTAAAATGATAACAGGTGATTAAAATATTAAAATTTCTTATATCTTTATTAATTTTTATTAAGTAGATTTTTAGAATAAAGTAGCTTATAATAAGAGTGCAATGAAAGCGCTTAACATTGTGAAAATTCATCTTGTTCTGATTTAAGAGATCTATAGATACAAATTTTTAAGCAGTCGTATATAGATGTATGTCATTTACACAGTTCTATATACTTAAAAATTTATACAATGATCAATTTAAACGAGGTAGGTGAAAAAATGATAAAAGTTGTTCTCTATTCTTTTTAGGAACAAGAAATTTTACATGAGGTTATTCAAATGAAAAAAACACCCAATCGATGGTTAATTTTGGCAGCAGCCATTTTAACGAATCTATCTCTAGGTGCTGGTTACGCCTGGTCAGTTTTTCAAAAGGCGCTGCTAGAAACCAATTCTAGTCAAGGATGGGTTCAATCCCAAACTTCTTTGGCCTTTAGTATTTCTTTTGCAATGGTACCTGTTGGTATGATTATTTTCGGTCCTAAGGTTGATTCAGCAGGACCTAAGAAATTTGTATTCCTAGGTGGTATTCTCTTCGGTGCTGGTATGTTTGCTACTGGATTTGCTACTTCTCTTCCAGTCCTTTACCTCACTTACGGGGTTGTCCTAGGACTTGGTATTGGTTCAGCTTATGGAGCATCTACTTCAGTTGCCACTAAGTGGTTCCCAGATAAAAAAGGTTTAGCTGGTGGTTTGACAGCAGCAGGTTTCGGGTTAGGGCCGCTCATTATCGGTCCAGTTGCCAAAGCTTTGATTGCTTCTATGGGTGTTTACTCAACATTCAAAGTATTGGGTATCATTCTTCTAATTGTTATTTGCACTTCTTCATTGGTAATGGAGAAAGCTCCTGCAGCAGCGCCGGTAGCTGGAACAGCTCAACCAGAAGGTAAAACTTACAAAGAAATGCTTCGTGATGGAAATTACTGGCTTCTATGGTTGATTTACGTTCTTGGTGCTACTGGTGGAATGATGATTATCGGTACTGCAGCATCAATTTCTGACCAGTACAAACTTGTAGGAGAAGCTACACTCTTCGTTATGCTGGTATCTATCGCTAATACATTTGGTCGTATCTTCTGGGGTACGGTATCTGATAAGATTGGTCGCTATCCTACCGTTATTGCCATGTTTGGAGCGGTTGCTACTGGTTTGTTGCTCACAGCCTTATTCAAAGGTCCTGGAAGCATCTTGGCCATCCTTGGAATTATGATGGTTGCCTTGTCATTTGGAGGCTTCCTCGGTTCATTCCCAGGAATTACTGCTGAAAACTGGGGAGTTACATACGTAGGGACAAACTATGGATGGATGTTTACTGCTTATGGCGTAGCTGCTATTGCTGGTCCTCAGTTAGGAGCACGTCTTGCACAGGCAAACCAAGGAGATTACACAATGGCCTTCTTTATCGTTATCGGCATGGCTATCCTTGGTATTCTACTCCAACTGTTCTATATGGCTAAAGCTAAAAAAGTTTAAAAATGAATCTTTGGAAAATCCAAGGATTTTTTAAAATATGATTGATACTAAGTGTAGTGTACAAGAAATTTTTTTCTAAATTGAAATATAGCAATTTCCAGTCAAATAAATTGCATTCGTTTTCTTAAGCAGGTATACTAGTATGGATAAATAAAAAATTTAGAAAATTTAAGAATAGAAAAGAGAACAAATCTTATGGCAAAAGATATTCGTGTCTTACTTTACTACCTTTATACTCCAATTGAAAATGCAGAGCAATTTGCTGCAGACCACTTGGCTTTCTGTAAATCGATCGGCCTTAAAGGCCGTATCCTAGTCGCTGACGAGGGAATTAACGGAACAGTTTCAGGTGATTATGAAACAACTCAAAAATACATGGACTACGTTCACAGCCTCCCAGGTATGGAAGACCTCTGGTTCAAGATTGACGAAGAAAATGAACAAGCCTTCAAGAAGATGTTCGTTCGCTACAAGAAAGAAATTGTCCACCTTGGTTTGGAAGACAACGACTTTGACAATGACATTAACCCACTTGAAACAACAGGTGCTTACTTGTCTCCAAAAGAGTTCAAAGAAGCGCTTCTTGATAAAGATACCGTTGTCCTTGACACACGTAACGATTATGAGTACGACCTAGGACATTTCCGTGGGGCTATCCGCCCAGACATCCGCAACTTCCGTGAGTTACCACAATGGGTTCGTGATAACAAGGAAAAATTCATGGACAAGCGTGTCGTGGTTTACTGTACAGGTGGGGTTCGCTGTGAGAAATTCTCAGGCTGGATGGTTCGTGAAGGTTACAAAGATGTTGGCCAATTGCACGGAGGAATCGCAACTTACGGTAAAGACCCAGAAGTTCAAGGTGAGCTTTGGGATGGAAAAATGTACGTCTTTGACGAGCGTATCGCCGTTGATGTCAACCATGTCAACCCAACTATCGTAGGGAAAGACTGGTTTGATGGAACACCATGTGAACGTTATGTCAACTGTGGAAATCCTTTCTGTAACCGTCGTATCTTGACATCAGAAGAAAATGAAGACAAGTACCTTCGTGGATGCTCACACGAGTGCCGTGTTCACCCACGTAACCGCTATGTTTCAGAAAATAAATTGACACAAGCTGAAGTGATCGAGCGCCTAGCCGCTATCGGTGAAAGCTTGGATCAAGCAGCTACTGTATAAGATCAAACAGTCCTCAGGGGCTGTTTTTCTATGCTTTGTACTCAAAAATCTAAAGTTTGTTTCTGTATCTTTCAGGAAAATAAGGTATACTGTATGTAAACGATTTCAAAGGAGTTTAGTTATGGCGAAAACATTTTTTATTCCAAATAAACAGAGCATTTTAGGAGAACAGGAGATTTTGACTGCCAAGTCAATCTTGGCCTTGCTAGATGGTTTGGAGTCACATAGCTATGATGCGGTTTATCTCCGTCAGCCTCTTAACCGTCTTGAGTATATCGAGTGTGCGATAGTGGAGCAATCGCAATTTCTTTTTAAGGTCAGTTATGCTGATGATCAAAAGGCTTACCGTGTTGATCTTCCTGACCTACTAACGAAGACAGACTGGGAGATCATCAAATCATTTTTAGAAGCCCTACTTGCTTATACAGGAACTGAGATTGAAGGACTAGATGGTTTTGATTTTGAAGCTTATTTCCAAGAAAGTATTCAAGCCCATCTGACAGATAATGCAGCTCGTTTTACGATTTGCCAAGGAATTTTTAATCCTATTTTCTTTAGTCATGAGGACTTGAAAAGCTTTTTAGAGGAAGATGGCTTGGCTCAATTTGAAGCGCGTGTACGTGCGGTTCAAGAGACAGATGCCTACTTTGCAAGAGTTTCCTTTTATCAGGATGGAGAAGGACAAATTCACGGTGTTTACCATCTGGCTCAAGGAGTCAAGACAGTGTTACCGAGAGAACCATTTGTTCCTGCAGCCTATATGGAGCAATTGGTGGATAAGGAAGTGCAGTGGGAGATTGATTTGGTTCAAATCACAGGAGATGGCTCTAAACCAGAAGACTATGAGGCTATCGCCCGCTTGGATTATGCAAAATTCCTAGAGTCACTACCATCAGCATCTTACCACCAACTAGATGCCAATCAATTAGAAATTCAACCCATCTTAGACAAAGATTTTAAAGCATTAGCACAAGAAAAGTAAAGCAGAAGCAGGTCAATCGACTTGCTTTTTTGGCATATAAAAAATCCTGCCATGAAAGACAGGATTGAAGTTTAAAGAAAGGCCAAGATACGAAGATAATCTCCAATCAGTGCCACTTCAGCTACAAAGAAGAGGAGGATAATGACTCCGTTCACAAGGACAGACAAGAATAACTGATAGAAGGAGTCGGTTTCACTTGATTGACTAGGTCTTGTAATGATATGAAGGCTAGCAAGCAGAATGATTCCAACACTAATCACACACAAGAGGGCTGTAAATCGTAGGCTGTCAAAGAAGGCAAAGAAACTAGCAATAGCAGTGAGGAAGATTGGAATTGCCAAGAGTTGACTATATTGTTGGAGAATCTTTTCCAGCGTCCAGTCCTTTTCTTGGTAGATAAATCGTCTCACGACGAAACTACCCAAGAGGAATGAAAAGAAGAAGAGTGTTGTCGCTACTAGGATAGAGATGATAGAAAAGAGAGTTAAAGGAGCTAGTTGTTCAGGGAAGTGGCTGTTTATAGTTGCTATATGTCCATAGTAAGCATGTTTGATGTGGTAGATACTAAAGAAAAAGGAAGACGCAGAAAACAGAATGAGCAAGAGAAAGGCTGTGTAGCTGTGTGTGCTACTTGTTTCAAGATTGCTTGTAGGAGATTTGATCGCTTCCACTAGCCAAGACCAAAAATCAAGCGCTTGCTCTTTCCATCTATCCGTAGATTTTGGAGCTTGGTCGGGGATATAGGGACTTTCTAAGGATTGACTGATAAGAAGTGGCTCTTTCGTGGTTGTTTTTTGCTGAGGAAGTGCCTCTTGGCTTTCTTCAGCTATAGTGACTTTTTCGGTTTCACTAGGAAGGTCTGACTCTTCTTCAGTAGAATGGGATGCCTTCTTTTCTTCTATTTCTGTTCTCGCTTCACCGTCTTCAGGCGTTTCAATTTTCTCTTCTTGCTGGCTTTCCAATTCGACTTCAGCTTGAGAAACTTCCTTCTCTAACTGAGTATTTTTTTCAATTGGCGTATCGAGATCGGCTATCGTTTCTTCAGCCTTGTCTGCAACATCTTGGAGTTGTTCATCAGGCTTGTTCTTGCTTGTTGTTTTTACAAAATCATTACTTTCAAACCATTCTTGTTTCATGGTAGAACCTCCTTTTTAGTGGGTTATGTGTCATAGTGGTCGATATAAATAGGTTTATTAAGGTCTGTTAGCTGTAGTTTCAAGACTAATATAATCATCAGCCTTAGCGATGAGTTGACCTTTTGCATCAGTTTTTTCAGTTTTGTAAGGGTTGCTTAATTCGTTGGGGTGGCGTTGACTCTCATCTCTCGATAACTGATAAATAGGACCATGGTGACTCGAGAGGTCTAAGTTAATTTCTTGGCTTTCTTTTTGAGTTAGCATGATACTGAGCGCATTTTTAGAAGATAGTTCTACTTTACCATATACTTTAATATTTTCAGCGTGGAAGTGCTTCTCTGTTGACTCTAGCTGACTATCTGTAAGGTCTGTATCAAAGATATTGACGATATTAGGGGTTGTGAGTTTACTGTTTTTGATACGACTTCCTTCAATTCGGAGGAGATAGCCATTTGTATTGAGAGTTGCATTTTCAAGACTAGCATTTATGATGGTGGTTTGTCTGCGATTGGCTGAGATGTTGATTCCTTTTAGGCTTCTTCCTTTTGGAACTTGGAGAATAACTTCATCAAAACGACTAGAGTAGCTGCTTGCGATATGGAGAATCCCGCCAATTCCAGAAGAGAGAAACGGACTTTCAGACAGTTTCTTATCAGTGAGGCTTAGCGTTTTATCGTTTTGATTTGTGACAAGATCATGGTTAGCAGAAATAGATGGATGATAAGAAATGTGAATTTGATCATCGAAAGAGTCTGTGATGGTCAGCGCGTGTTGGTAGAGCGTAATCTCTAGGTTTTCGACTTCCTTGCCAAAGGTCAGTTCTTCCGTACGGCTATCATAGACAGGCTCTTTGGACATGGAAAGTAGGCTCTTGATTCCGTCAGATTGGATACCTACAAAAAGCAGGATAAAGCCGATAACGGTAGTCACCACACCAAAAATGAGAAATCCTTTTGTCAATTTACGCATGCTGGTCACCTCTCTTTCCTTTTTTAAGAACAAATTGCACCAGGCGAACAATGAGTAGGCCGAAGAAGCGGGCTACATAGGAAATACCTAGTAAGACTAGTGAAGAAGCACCGATAGCCAGTAAACCAGAACCAAAAATCAAGATAAAGGCTGATTTAGCTTGGGCGAGGACAGTGAAACTTTCAACTAAAAATAGGAATCCGCCAATGATACCAAGTATGGAAATCGCAAAGAAAGCTAGAATGACAGTCAAGGCTGCCACAAAGATTGCGAACAGGGACACGAGGATGGCGATTCCCAGAGGAATACCGATGGGGGCTGCAAGGAGGGCTAACAAGGCGATATGCAAAATTTGTCGGTTATTTTTTTGAGCGGGTGCCTCATTGATTTTTTTATCGAGAAGATTGGAGAGGACTTCGTGAGCTGCTTCCTTAGGAGTTCCCAAGCTAGCGATGAGTTCTTCTTCTCCCTCGACTCCAGCATCGTCAAAGAGTTCCCTGAAATAGTCCATGGCTTCAATTTGGTCAGTCTGAGGCAGTTTTTTGAGATAAAGTTCTAGCTGAGTCAGGTATTCAGTTCTTGTCATGGCGGATACTCCCTTCTATGATGCCATTGATGGTGTCTGTATAGAGTGTCCATTCATCTTTTAGGGTCAAGAGTTGCTCTATACCACCATTTGTCAAGGAGTAGTATTTGCGCATGCGACCTTGGAACTCTCTAGAATAGGTTGTCAGAAAGCTATTGCCTTCCAATTTTTTGAGAATGGGATAGAGTGTAGATTCTTTGATATTAGCGATCAGCTTAATGGTCTGGCTAATCTCATAACCATAAGAATCATCCTGCTCCAGTACAGCCAAGATGAGAAATTCAATCAAGGCAGAGGATGTTGGAAAGTACATGGGGAACCTCCTTTTCTAATGTGTAATATTTTTATATATAATTTTTCTATACATACATTGTACATCTAAAAGAAAGCCCTGTCAAGAGAAATGTGTAAAATTTTTATATATAAAAAACTCCTAGGAAAAACTAGAAGTTTAGAGGATTTTATCAGCTCTGTCCACAGTAAAGAGGGCTACAGTCATCAGGATATCCACCAGCAAGAGGGCAGCAACAGCTGGCACCCAAGAGTGGAAAAGGTCAAAACTGTAACCAAAGAGGGTTGGCCCAAAGGCTGCTAGGATATAGCCTCCTGTTTGAGATAGGCCGGACAATTGGGCTGTCTTTTCAGGAGCGCTTGTCTTGAGTGAAAAGTTGACCATGAGATAAGGGAAGAGGGCGCTGGTTGCGGTTCCGATGAGGAGATGGATGGCAAGCCAGTAAAAGAAATTACTAACAGGGAAAAAGAGCATGGAAATACCGACCACACCAGCTAGTGAGACCAGAGTGAGCATGAGCTGACGGTTGTGAGTTGACAAGCTGGTTGTCAGGCTTGGGATGGTCATTGAAAAAGGAATACTAATCAGAGAGAAGATAGAGGTCAGCAAGCCAGCTTCGTGACTGGATAGGCCTGCATGGATAGCCATGGTAGGTAACCAAGTCATAGCAGTGTAAAAGAGCAAGGATTGAAAACCTGCAAAGACAATAACTGCCCAGACCTGTTTATTACGCAAGACCTTTGTTTGACTTTTTTGTTTGGTTTGTGGAGCCAGTCTGTGATTATAGCGGTGATTTGGCAACCAGACCAAAAAAGTTGCTAGGCAGAGCAGGGTGAGGAGGATGATAAGGCCTTTCCAAGAGCTGGCTTGTGTAATGGGCACGGCTAGATAGGAGGCCAGAGCCGTTGCAATCCCCATAGAGGTTACATATAAGGTGGTCAGAAAACCAATTTTCTTTGGTTGATTGGCTTGGATAAGACTAGGAAGCAGCACATTGATGACTGCGATACTTGCCCCAACCATCAAGGTTCCTAGATAGAGCAGGGGCAGATTGATTAGTCGAATGAGAGAACCGATGGTCAAGAAGAAAAGGCTGTAGGTGAAGAGATGCTCCAAGCCGATTTTCTGAGCCAGTCGGGTAGAAAAGAGCGAGAAGAGGGTAAACATAAGGAGAGGAAGGCTGGTCAAGACACCAAGCGAACTAACTTCTACTCCCAGGCCTTGCGAAATATCTCCCAAAATAATGGGTAAAACAGTAAAAGGAGTCCGCAAGGAAACACCAATCAGGATAATACCTGGAACAAAAAAGAGTGATTGCTTTTTCATAATAATACCTCTTCTAGCTGATTTTAATAACAGCTTATTTTAAGGCTTTTTCACTATAATGTCAAGTAAGG
>NZ_JBBJZX010000030.1:0-21122 GCF_038148935.1 Streptococcus pseudopneumoniae
AATCAGCTTCTTGATAACTTCGATTTTCAGGTAGGGTCAAATCTACATCCTCCTCCACATCGTCCACTGTCAATTCAACCATTTGAGGTAAATTTTTCAAACGATAATGCTTTTGCCTTTGACCTTCAATGCTAGCAAAATCAAGCAAATAGCCATTCACTCGGATTTGAACCAAAAGGAGATGATTGGTCATATTTTCCATGATGATAATATCTTCTAAACCACCTCTGGCACTAGGATAATCAGATACCCTGCGAATACGGATTTTTTCACACATGAGCAAGCTCCCTCATATCAATAATTTCATCTGCCTTATTCCAGACTAGGGGATTATGGGTTGCAATGATGATAATTCGATTTTCATCTTTCAAATCCACCAAGAGATTCATAACCTCCTCTGAATTTTCAGGATCAAGAGCTGCTGTTGGTTCATCTGCCAAAATCAAGGGTGGATTTTTCAAAATAGTCTTCGCAAGGGCAACTCGTTGGGCCTCTCCCCCAGATAAAGTATAAATTTTTTGATCTAAATCCAAATACCCTAAATTAACCTTTTCTAAAGCTTCCACTTGCCTTTCCAAACGTTCTACTTTTGAGATTTTCTGACCAACAAAACCCAAATCCAAATTCTCTTTGATTGATTGGTTTTCTAAAAGGCCGAAATTTTGAAAGAGATAGCCCATCTGGTCTCGAAAATACTCACGAGTGGGTATGGTTTTTAAATCTTTCCCCTGATAGAGAACCCTTCCACCATCTATCTTTTCTAGCTTTCCTAAGATATTCAGCAGAGTCGTCTTTCCACTCCCACTCTTACCGATTAAGGCATAGACCTTGCCCTTCTCCAGCTTGAGATTCAAACCAGAGAAAATCGCTCGGTCATTAAATTTCTTTTCCAATCCTTGAATATCAATCATCTTATTTTCCTTTCAATACTGCCATGCTACCGGCTTCTTCTTTTTTATCCTGCCTTACTAAAATCAAGAGGGCGTTAAGCGTAAACAAAGCTACAACTAGAGCGCTAATCAAACCATCTCTTGTCAAAACACTAGATAGGACTAGACCAAGCAAGAGAACTCCTCCTTGCGCCAGTAAGTACTTGCCATGAAGCTCATAGATTGTCATACCAGCAAGACGTTTAATCATGATCTCCCGTCTGAACTGCTCAAAATAGAGAAGATTCATGGAATCAAATAATAAAATAGCCGTAGACAGGGTCAAAATCGTCCCAATAAGGAGAGAGTAAAACTCCACCCGTTTGTCATTTAGTACCTTGGCAAAAAATAGCTGACTTTTTACCAAATAAGAGACCTTGTGATACAGACCTTGCTCTTTTAGAGTTGTGATGCTGTCTCCATATCGATCTAGTTTCAAGGCACTATTAGCCGTAGTTCCCCACAACATCCCTGCAACAGGTCTTGTTCCAGTCGCTTGCGGCGTTAAAACTACAATAATCGGATCTTTTAGATACTGGCGTGTCGTCTTGTACCCATCGTTATAGAGGAAACGTTCCTGTCCTGTTTCTGTAAAAGCTAGCCTTACCTGTGGGAGGTAGTGTTTCTGACTCGTCACCTCTACACTTTCAGATGAAAAATTTTGCAGGTAATCTGTAAATAATCCTTGATAGTAGGAAGACTGCTCTCGCAAGCTCTCAGGCAAGATCAGCCCAAACTCTCCCTCAGACAAGTTTTGCATCTTATCCATAAACTCTGAAGAAACGGTAATCTTTTCTTCTATCAGATAGCGCGGTGAGACATAGATAACATTCCCTGACGGGGTGTAGTCACTGAGACGATTGCCATCTAGGTCCACTTCTGCTCCATCTGAGAAATTGTCAACATTGCTCATAATATAAAAAGAGTCTGTATTGGCTAACCGTTCTTCAGTAAATGTCTGCCACTCGCGATTATCCTTACGCATTCCTTCTTCATCGGCAAATGCACTAGACCAACCAAAGGATAGACGGTAACGGTCTGAGGACTGGCTCCATTTATCACTTGCCTTCTCCATCTCCTGCATTTCACGGTAGTGGGGTAGGAGAGCAGTCGCACTCGATCCGACCACCAGTACGGCTAAGAGTTGCCCCACCATCATCAATGTCATCATACGTTTGAGAGGGAGTTTCCCTTTCAATAGATCCACCAGACTATTTTCCTGTAAACCAAGTAGATACACGACACTTAATAAGGTAGAAATCCCTACCAAGACCAATCCATAAAGCAAAAGACCAATGATGACCAGTTGCACCGTTGCCATAAACAAGGCACCTTGATACCAGAGAATCCCCAATCCCAAAAAACTGGATACCAGCACCGAGAAGATAAGCTGTCTCATATCTTCTAATACTGGTCTGAGAGCAACCCCAAACAAGCTCTCACCAGCTATTAAACGAATCCCTGCTTGACGGAGGGATTTTATCCGATAAATCAGAGTCAAACTCATAAAGGTCAGCAGAAAAATAGCTAAACTCAGTAGCACCATAGGGGTGACAGTCAATAGTAAGACTATCGAAAATGGATCTTCTCCATTCGAAACAAATCCTTGATAGCCAAGTTCTTTCAAGGTGGTCTGTAAGCTCACTCCATCCAAACTTCCTGACACAATCAAGTAAGAACCTAATAAATCACTCGTTTCTGCACTCTCCTCGGAGGAAATGGTCAAACCTTCTGGAAGTTCTCCCTGTCCATAAGTAGCATAGGTAAAGCGTGTTTCTCCAGCTTCATTTGGCTCAACGATTCGACGGGCGATGAGACTATTGTGCTCTACCGCCAAGTGACTCAAAGCCTCTGTCACCTCTTCGCGACCAGCTACTAGCTGGTTTAGCTCAGTACCCATCACGTCAACAGAGGGATAGTTACCAAATAAAATCTCTTCTCGATGGTCAACGGAAGTTATCACCATATAAAGCGATACCAATACCATTGAAATCAAAATAAATAAACGTTTCATCATTTCCTCCAAAAAGTTACTTGGTCACTTAGTGAGAAGGTGACCAAGTAAATCTAAACAATAGGGCTATACCATTCTAAACATTATAGTAGAATGCAACTTTCTCTCCCCAAGAAGTACGAATCCATGCACGAGAAGTCCCTCCAGCATCAGCATATCCCTTATCAGATGAACCAGTTTTTCTACTAACAACTGTTGAGCTATGATATTCTGAAGAGTGATAGTAGTTTGAGTAAGCACCTCCGTCACCTGAACCATACGTCCAGACACCACCATCTGGATACTTAACCGCGGCCGATACTACTGCTACACTTCCACCTAATGTTGCTGCAATGCTCGCTACAAGAGCTAATTTTTTAACTGTTTGTTTCATATTGATACTCCTCTATTTTTGATTACAAGATTGTTGAGTTATTTGCTCCTCTTTCCATTATCAACGTTGATACTATTATATTACTAAATGATATTCTAAAATTATTTGTTTTTCTCTAAATTGTCAAAACAGCGCCCTGAAATGAACTTTTATAGTCATTATACTCCATCTTTATCACACTATCAAGGTCATCAATGTCCTTAAAATCTAACTATTTTATATTATTTTTAGCTTATATATAAAAAAACAGTCCTAAAGACGAACTTTAGAACTGTTTCAAGACCAGAATAAGGACATTTTTGTCACTGCTTCACTATGTTTATAAATATTTTTTACATCCTCTTGCCATTCCTCTGTCAATTTCTTTACTAGAAATTCATCTCCAATTAGCTTCGCAAATGTTTTAGAAGACTGATAAAATGATTCAGCTAAACTAAAATCTCTTTCTTCTCTTAATGCTTGCTTCCACAAAAACATAAATACAAGAGGTTTCTTTTGATAATCTTGAGTTTTATCCATAATTTCTTGTAAACACGATAGATAATCATTAAAACAATCAGTTACTCCTACCTTTTCAAGACAACACATTCCTGAAATAAGAGTATCTCTAATTATAAAGAAGTTTTCTAATTGAGTTACCTTCTTCTGTTCTAAAAGGAAGAACATTAGCTTTTCGATTTGATTCACAAATTTGGCAAGATCTTTTCTAATGAGTATTTGATAAAAAAACAAACGAATCAACAACATATCATTTATTGAATAAACTTCTTTTTCTATAATCTGAGGCATATGTTCCTCAAGTATTAACTCTGCATATTCAGGCCTTCTAGTTCTAGAAGTATCTAAACACGCCTGCAATACTTCACATGATAATTGTTCTTCTTTAGGAAGATTATCAAAGTATGTTTTATAAATCTCTTCCAAACACGCTTCTTTCTTATCGTATTCCTCTTCTTTACCATAGATTGGTTCACGTAAAATCTGGTATTTCAATTCTAAATAAGCAGGAGGAAGAGCTGAAAAATCCGGCATAAGGCTATAAGCTGGAACTCCTAGCCGGCGAGCAATATAGTCTAACTTGGGCAAACTCGGTTGCGAAGCTCCACTTTCAATTCGCGACAGTTGACGAACTGTCAGTTCTTGCTCATCTCCACAAAAATCTGGGCGACTAATTCCTTTTTCTATCCGAATCTCTTTAATTTTTTGACCAATTAACATCAGACGCCTCCTCTTCTACCTGCTTCGAAAAATACTGTGAAACTTAAAAAATTGTAACGACTACATCTTTCCTACTCATAAGATTTCATAGCTTCTTCCACTTCCGCCAAGGTGATCCCAAACAACTCTAAGCGCTTGAGGAGTTGCTTGCCGTTGGAATAGCCGATTCGGAGAGCCTCTCCTAGATATTCTCGTCGCTTACGGCTGTCTGCCCCTGCTAAAAAACCAAGGCGAATCAAGTCGCTACGACTGATGTCAAACTGACTCTCATGTTCAAATTGTTCTGTCACCTGAGCTAGAGCCGTTTTCAAATCTTCATAGCTGGCATGCTCAATTCCCAGAGAACGTCCCTTTGTCTTGGACTTGGGAACAGCTTCATCTCGTTTGAGGAAGGCATGCTGAATCGTTGGAATGGCCGTCATAATCATGCGACGAATCCGCTCCCCATTAAAATCTGGGTCTGTAAAGACAATGACTCCATGGCGTTGGTGCAGGCGTTGAATCCGCTCTAGATCCTGGTCATTGATAGCAGAACCTCTGGTCTCATAGGTTTCCACATCAAAATAACGCTTGAGATTGGCCGTATCATCGCGACCTTCAACCACGATGACTTGGGAAATTTTCATTTTTTTCTTCGTCGACATATCTTTTCCCACTCACTTTGAACACTACTATCCATAAATTTTAATTGCGGAGCACTACCCTCAACTCTAGAATCCAATAAATCAAAAATATATCTAAGCTTTTGAGAAAAATTCAAAGAAGTTCCTACCAAAAATTCATTTCCTAGGCTATCTCTAACCATTAGATATTTATCAAATGTAGTGTTAACACCTTCCAGCGAATCTTCAAACGACAAGACACACGGAATGTTTAAAGTCGATCCATCAATTTTTGAAATAATTTTTTCAAATATAATTTCCATCATTTTAGATTGTTGTTCTATACCAATATAATCCTGTCCGTATAATCTAAAATCATATTTTCCAGTTTCATAATTTTTACGGGAAATTTCAATTGAGTTGACATCCGCTACTCCCGTTACTTCTAAGAGTGTCCAAATATCTATTTTTTTAACAATCAAACCTGTTTTTCTATAGCATTCGGAATACATATCAATATTGATTTTTGTTTTATTACCTCCCACAACCCAGTCTTGTTTTCCTTCATTCGAAATAATAATCAAATATTTCTTATCTTTAGTTACATTTGGGTTACATGTAATATAATCTAACGTATCTAACCAAAAAATTGCATCTGAATAATGTCTAGGTACTGATTTACCTCCTAAAAAAATTGTTCGGTTAGATTTTCCATCAATATCTTCATATCCCGGAGAAATGTTTGACTTATAACGCTCATTTATTGCTTCAGTATATCTACTCAAGATATCATCAGTGTAGTCTAATCCTAGCTTTACCTCATCTAGGAATTTCTCAATTACTCTCTTTATTTCATCGACACTAGTAGTTGATAATTTCCAATCAACTTTTTTTAATAGCTTATTTTTCTCCTCTACCAATTCATCATTTATCAACTTCAACTTTTCTTCATAATTTTTAATTTTATCTATATACTTTTTTTCAAAACTTGAAATTTGTTTGTACATAGATCTCATAGCATCATCTTTTTTATATTTTCCAATTTCATTAAAAAGATTATTATTTATGGTATTTTTTATTCTAAAATCTAATAGTTGATTTGACTCTTCAATGTCCGAAATTATTTTTTTTGCTTTTTTTACTTGTTCCTTCCGCTTATTTATGGTGTTTGATTCATTTTCTAAATATTCAATTTGTGTTACATATGGAATATAAACATCATTTTTTATTATATTGAACGAATCTACTATTTTATCGCCCAAAACATAATCTTTCAGAGGGAATAGTAAGCAATTATTATCAATTACAAAAATTGATTCTTTAATCATCTCATTTGTAAAATCTTTATTATATTCTTTAATAAAATTAACCATTATATTTTCTCCTTTAATACTTAATTCCAAAAATGCGCTCTGCATTTGCAATCGTTGCCATTGCTAACTCTTCTGTCGTCATGCCACGCAAATCCGCTATAAAGTCGACCACATAGCGCGTGTAGGCTGTTTTGTTTTCACGACCACGTTTAGGAACAGGAGCTAAGTAGGGAGCATCCGTCTCTACCAAAATCTTGTCCAAAGGAAGTTCTCTAGCCGCTTCTTGTATGTCAGTTGCCTTCTTGAAAGTCACCACTCCTGAGAAGGAAATAGTCATACCAAGCTCGACAAACTTCTCTGCCCATTCAAGAGTTCCTGAGAAAGAATGCATGATACCACCACGAGGACCAACTCCCTCGCTCTTGATAATCTCATAGGTATCTTCCAGCGCATCACGGGTATGGACAACAAAAGGCAAATCCAAGTCCTTAGACAGCTGAATCTGACGACGAAAAACCTGCTCCTGCACCTCTTTGGGCGCTGTCATCCAATGGTAGTCCAAGCCAATCTCACCCAAGGCAACTACCTTGGAATGCTTGAGCTTGTCAAGCAAGTAAGTTTCGACCTCATCTGTATAAGTACCAGCTTCTGTAGGATGCCAACCAATAGTTGCGTAGAGTTGGTCATACTCATCCACCAACTCCAAAGCACGCTCAATCGTCGGTTTATCAAAACCAACAATATTCATCTGCGTCACACCCATCTCAGCAGCCAAGGCAATTTCTTCTGCCTCACGACCTGCAAATTCTTCTACATTCAAGTGTGTATGTGTATCAAAAATCATCTCTTCTAACCTCATTTTCTATCTTCTATTATACCAAAAAAGAGGAGGGACACCCAATTTTTCGGTTTCCCTCCTCTCTTCCATAGAGAGCTATTCTGCTATCTTTTCTACTCGATATTGCCCATCTCCTGTCCCACAGTTAGAGACGAAATAGATTGACTATATTGATAGAATATCCCTATTCATCTAATACTCTTCGAAAATCTCTTCAAACCGTGTCAACGTCGCCTTGCCGTACTCAAGTACAGCCTACGGCTAGTTTCCTAGTTTGCTCTTTGATTTTCATTGAGTATAAAATACGTGATTATCTTGGGTTCTCACTTTTCTCACCCATCACTAGGATTGATGACTTCTCAAAATCCCCCTTATAATCTAACTTTAAGTAGAGAATAGAATTTTCTAGCTGTCCTATTTTCTACGTCTAGCCTTTCTTCCTAGCAAAGCAAAACCACTGGTTGCCGCCACTAGACCAAGACTAGCAAGTGCTGCACTTGATGCTGAACCTGTGTTAGGTAATTGTTTTCTAGCAGGTGACTGGTAGGTAACATCTTGCATTGTTCCTGCAGTTGCTTGCGGTGCACTTGTTGCCTGAGGAGCAGCATTAGGAGCCACTGGTCTCTTAGGAACTGTAACCATGGCAATGGCTTGCACTCCAATCGTTTCTGCTTCCTTCACATCTTCCACAGTTTCCGCATTTTCAATTTCTTTGAGAGCTGCTTGTTTTTCTGCTTCCACTCTTGCTAAAAGTTCTGCTTTTTCTTTATCAGAAAGCGGTGCGCCTTTGATTTCATCCTGCTTGTCCTTGGCAGCTTTTTCAATGGCATTTTTAGCTGATTCTTTTTCAGTAGCTAATTGCTTAGAAGCTTGTGATTGAGCTGGGTTTTGTGAACCTGTATTAGCTTGTCCGCCTGCCTGGCTACCACCGCCTGCATTCGCATTAGCATCTGAGCTTCCAGTATTGCCTCCATTATCTCCACCTGGTGTAGTTTCTGGCTTATACTCTGGTGTAGCTTCTTGAGTTACAGATTCACCTTTCGCAGATTGTTGAACTGTATCTTTCCCTAGAATCGTCACTACTGAACCATCTGGGAATGTGATTGTTGCTGTACCATCTCCGGCTACATTGATTGTCGCTCCATCTAATGCTGAACCATTTGCTTGTAAAATAGCAACCTTAACTTTTTCTTTTTCTTCATCTGTTAAATGAGTTATATCTTTTACATCTACTCTTTGAGCAGGCGCTTTAACAGTTGATTTTTCAGCAGTCGGTTTAGTGCTATCTTGTGCTTTTGGATCTTGTGCTACCAATTGATTTCCTGGAATTGTAATAGCTGAACCATCTTTAAAGACGATTGTTGCTGTGCCATCTCCAGCTACTTCAACTTTAACATCGCTTCCGAATCCATTTGCATCTACTACAGCTTTTTTAACAGCTTCTTTTTCTGCATCTGTTAATCTTGTAGCTTCTGCTACTTTTGTAGGGTTAGCTGGAATGATTACTTTAGTCTTCTCTGCGATTGTTGGTTGCTCTTGTGTTGAAGTTTCCTCTTTTTGAACTACTAGACTGGTTCCTGGAATTGTGTTTACTGAACCATCTGAGTATGTCAATGTCGCTGTTCCGTCTTTAGATACCTTAACATCTGTCGCCGCTGGGTTGGCTGCTTGTACTTTAGCTGTTACTGCAGCTTGTTCCTCAGGTGTTAAGCCATGAGCATTTCCAACTTCTGTAGTTGCTGGCACCACAGCTGGATTTTGCGCGGCTTGTGTTGAAGCTTCATTGTCAGTATCTTTGGCTACTACTAGACTGGTTCCTGGAATTGTGTTTACTGAACCATCTGAGTATGTCAATGTCGCTGTTCCGTCTTTAGATACCTTAACATCTGTCGCCGCTGGATTTGCTTCTTTAACCTTAGCTGCTACAGTATCTTGCTCCGCCTGTGTCAAGTTGTGAGTATTTTCAACAGGTACAAAGTTTCCTGGAACTTGCGCTGGGTTCTTCTCTGCATCTGTCTGAACTTTTGGAGTTTCTTGTTTACTTCCTTTTTCAACAAGTTTATCCCCTGGAATTGTATCTACAGATTTATCTGGATAGGTGATGACTACTGTTCCATCAGGTCTTACTTCTACCGTAGTTCCTGCTGGGAAGTTGTTCGCTTCCTCAACCGCTTTTTTAACCGTAGCTTGTTCTTCAGGTGTTAATTTCGTAGTATTTCCTACTTGTGTTTTTCCTGGGATAACCGGCTCGGTTCTTGACGCGATTGTTTCTGTCTCTTTGTTAGCTGGCGCTACTAATTTATCTTTAGAAATCGTATCGCTTGAACCATCTTTATATGTGATAACAGCTGTTCCATCTGGTTTTACTTCTACTGTTGTTCCATCTGGGAATGTGTTAGCTCCTTCGATGTTTTGACGAACTTGTTCTCTTTCTTCATCTGAAAGTTTTTCTGGATTTTCTACTTCCACTTTGTTTTCAGGAACTTTCGGCTCGAATTTAGATGCAATAGAGCCATCTGGTTGAACTTCATTTATCTTATGAATACCAGCTTCTTTCGCCGCATTGATTTCATCTTTAGATTGACCTTTGTTGATGTCTTCAATCGCTTTATCTTTGACCTTATTGATTTCTTCGATAGCTTTTTGTTTCGCTTCGTCTGATAAATCTTTATTGTTCTTGATTTCGTTAATGCGTTTTTGAGCTTCTTCTAGTATTTCAGCTTTTGCTTTCGCTTTTTCTTCATCAAGGTTTGTTACATCTGGTTTCTTAACTTCTGTATCAGCTTTTGGATCATATTTTTCAATATTTTCTTTTGCTTGATCTGCAATTTGCTTAGCTGTTCCTGCTGATGATGCTTCGTCAATAGCTTTGTTAGCTTCATCTTTAGCTTTATTGATTGCTTCTTCAGCTTTTTGTTTTTGCTCTTCAGTTAAGTCCTTATTGTTCTTGATTTCGTCAAGTTTTTTCTTAGCAGCTTCTTCTACTTGTTTTTTAGCATCTTCTTTCGCCTTAGCAAGATCATTATCTTTATCAGCTGTGCCTAAAGAATCAACTACTTCAACCGGTACTTTTACAGTTACTTTGCTACCATCCGCTAGGGTTACTTCCACCTCTGCTTCTTTAGTTCCCGCTTCTGTTGTAGTTGGTTTAAAAGTGATTTTCGCTGTTAGTCCATCAGCTAGTGCTAATTGTTTTAGGATGTCTTCGTCAGTTAAGTCTTTACCTTTTTCTACAGTTACTTTTCCGGATACTAAAGCAGTTTGTAAGTCTAACTCTGGTTTAAAGATACTTGTTGATTGCCCTTTAGCAGTTTGTACTACTACATCTTCTTTTGGTAGATTTCCGTTTGGAGTCTCAACATTTCCTTGATCATCAACCTTGACATCGTCCTTGTTTAAGCCTGGATTTGCTTCAACAATAGCTTTCTTAACATCTTCTTTTTCTTTGTCTGTTAAGTTATTCGAATCTTTAACTCCTACAGGTGTGACAGGTTTCTTCAAGGCTGGAGTGACTACATCTTTTGCTGGTAAATTACCTTTTGGTGTTTCAACATTACCTTGACCATCAACCTTAACATCATCCTTGTTTAAGCCTGAATTTGCAGCTACAACAGCATCCTTAACAGCGTCTTTTTCTGCTTCTGTTAAGTTTTTAGGATCTTTAACTTCTACAGGTGTGACAGGTTTCTTCAAGGCTGGTGTTACAACTTCTCCTGCTAGTAAATTACCTCTTGGCGTTTCAACATTGCCTTGACTATCAACCTTGACATCGCCCTTGTTTAAGCCTGGATTCGCAGCTACGATAGCATCCTTAACAGCGTCTTTTTCTGCTTCTGTTAAGTTATGGACATCTTTAACAGGGACAAGATTTGTCGGTTTTTTCAAGGCTGGTGTCACTACATCCTCTGCTGGTAAATTACCTTTTGGTGTTTCAACATTGCCTTGATCATCAACCTTAATATCTTTATCTGTTAAACCTGGATTATTTTTAATAATCTCTTCTACAATCTTAGCTTTCTCTGGTTCTGTCAGTTTAGATGGGTTGACAACTTCAACTGGGGTTGTTGGTTTATTCAAGGTAGAAGTTACAACATCTTTTGCCGGTAAGTTGCCTTGTGGTGTTGTCACATTTCCTTGATCATCGACTTTGACTTTATCCTCAGTTAAACCTGGATTTGCCTCTACAACAGCTTTCTTAACCGCTTCTTTTTCTTTAACTGTTAGGCTATTTGGATTTTCTACTTCAACAAGTTTATTTGGTTTATTTAAGACTGTTGTGACAACATCTTCTTTTGGTAGATTTCCTTTTGGAGTTGTTACACTGCCATCAGGATTTACTGTTACATCATCTTTGTTTAAGCCTGGATTTGCAGCTGCGACAGCATCCTTAATGTCTTCTTTTTCTTTATCTGTTAAAGCATTAGGATTTCCAACTACAACTGGTGTTGTTGGTTTCTTCAGGGCTGGAGTTACTACATCTTTTGCTAGTAATTTATCACCATTCTTAGTTGTTACATTACCTTTGTCATCGACTGTAATATCATCTTTGTTTAGACCAGGATTTGCGTCAGCCACAGCTTTCTTAACTGCTTCTTTTTCTTCATCTGTTAAATGATTTGGATCAGCTACTACGACTGGTGTCGCTGGTTTATTCAAAGCTTGAGTAACAACTTTTTCTGCTTCCAAGTATCCTTTAGGAGAAGCTACATTTCCTTGATCATCCACATAAACTTCAGATTCTTCTAGTTGAGGGTTAGTCGCCACAATCGCTTTTTTAACAGCTTCTTTCTCTTCATCTGTTAAATGATTGATATCTGTAACCTTAACCTTTTCTTTTGGTGGAGTTAACTTTCTCTTAGCTGTTTCTGTAATATCTTGTGGAGTATGAACAGCAGCAATTTCTTGTCTACCTTTTTCTGTTGCCGATGCTATAGCTTCTGGTGAAGTTGCATTATTGATGTTTTCTTCGTGTTTTGCTTTAAGGTCATCAACTTGTTTCTTCAATGCTTCCTTTTCTTTTTTAGATAATGCATTGTCTTCATCAATTTCAGCTTTTTCAGCATCTGCAGCTTTTGTTAGATCAGCTTTTGCTTTTTCCTTATCAGTTGCTTTTCTTACAGGTACTTCGATTTCATCTTTTGATCCGTCACCATAAGTAACTTCTACTACAACTACTTTCTTACCTGCATTTGCTCCTGTTCCTTCCACAATTTCCCCGTCATTTTTAACTTGTTTGTCTGTCGGTTGTGGTTGTCCTTCTGGTACTACTACAGCTTCTGTAATTGCTTTTTTATCTGCTTCCGCTACCTTTTTATCTGTAGCCGGATCGACACTTACTGGTACTTCTCCTGCTGTAACTGTTGGAGTTGATTTATCCGCATCTGTTTGGTGCACTTCATCGATTGCTTTCTTACCTGCTTCTGTTGCTTTTGCTACTTCGTCAGTTGTTTGTGCTTTATCGATATTTGCTTCTTGTTCTTTCTTAACTTTATCTACTTCTGCTTTCTTGTCTGCTTTTTGTTGATCTGTTAAGTTTTTATCTGCTTCAATTTCTGCTTTTTCTTTGTTAGCCGCTTCTGTTAAGTCCGCTTTTGCTTTCTCTTTAGCTTTGTCTAATGCTTTTTCTGTTTCAGTTTTCGCTTCTACAGTCTTAGATGCTGGAAGTTCATTTTGTGATTTATCAGAATAAGTTACTGTTACTTTTCCTGTACTGTCTACTGAAATTTGATTATCAGTTAAGTTTGTGTTTGCTTTCTTAACTGCTGCTTTAACGGCTGCTTTTTCATCTTCTGATAAATTAGATACATCATTAACTTTTACTTTTTCTGGATCATTTAGTGGAGATTTCGCAGCATCAGTTCCTTCTACTGGGACTTCTACTGTTCTTGTAATACCATCATGAGTGACTGTTACTGGTACTACTTTCTTATCGCCTTTTTCTGCAATAGCTCCATACTCTACAGTATAAGTATCATCTAAAGCATTACCGTTTGCTGTTACTTTAGCTTTTACTGCATCTTTATCAGCTTCAGCTAATTCCGCATCTGCTTTAGGTTCTACAGAGATTTTTGCTGCTCCATCTTTCACTCCTAAAGTGAAGTCTTCCGCTTTACCTGATAATGCTAAACGCGCTTGTTTTAGCGTAGCTAGAGCTTCATCCACTTGCGGTTGAGTAGCATCTTGCTTATCGTACACTTCTTTAGCTTTTGCTAAAGCATCATCGTAAGCTTTTTTCTTATCTGCACTTGTTTCTTTAGCATAAGCTGGTGATTTTTTAACAGCATCATCTGTGTTCAAGTCAATTTCTGCTTTCAAAGCATCTTTCGATACAGGCACTGCAACATCTTGTCCTGTTAAATCTTTAATTGCTTTTGCTAGATTATCAATTAGAGTAGCTACTTCTGATGTGCCCGCCGCATTTTCTGGTTCAGCTGTTGTTTTGTCAGCTACTTTTGAAGCAGCAGCATTTGCTGTGTCAAAAGCATCTTTCTTATCTTGAGCAGCTGTATTATATTTTTCAGACCCTTTAACTTCTTTAGCTTTTTCTACTAATTTTTGTAGAGAATCCATCTTAGAATCTAAACCTTGAGCAATTGACACAATATTATCTACTTCAGCTTTGTTTCCTGCAGCATCAACTTGTGTTTTCAATTCTGCTTTTTGAGCAGCATTTAAATGTTCAAGTGCATCGATTTTTGCTTTTGCTGTATCACGATACGCTTTTACTTCCGCATCCTTCACAATATCTTCCAATTGATCTCTTGTTGTTGCTGCATCAATTTGTTTCTTATACTCATCTCTTTGAGCATCTGTTAGACCAGGAACTTGATCGATTTTCTTCTTATACTCATCTTTTAAAGCATCAGTTTTAGCTTTTTCAGCATCATGCGCTTTTTTAGAGACTTGAGATTGAGCTTCTCCAATAATCTTAGTGATTTCAGCTTGTGAAGGTGCATTCTTAATTCTTTCTTTATATGCATCAGCTGTTGGATCAGTTAAATATCCCGCTTTACCATCTTTTTTATCGATTTCATCGATAATTGCTTTCGCTTTTTCTTTCGTTTTTTCTAATGCTTCATCTAAAATCTTATCAATAAGTCCTTTAGTATGTTCAATAGGGGTAGCAGTTCCTTCTGTTGGGTCTGTCATTACTACTGCCGATACTTTGTCAGTTAACTCTTTCTTCTGTGCATTTGTTAAATAAGGATTGTTATTGATTGCTTCCTTAGTATCACGTTTTTTAGCTTCTAAAGCTTTTTCATTACTTGAATTTTTTGCAATAGCATTATTCACAACAGCATTTAAGTCATCTTGTGTAGTTTTCGATGCTAATTCAGTTTTGAAGTTTTGTTTTTCTTTTGGTGATAAGTAAGTCAGATTATCAATTGCCTTTTCAGCATCTTGTCTAGCCTCATCAATATTAAATGTTTTTTGAGGTTTTTGTTTAAATAAATGTTCTTTAGGAATATTAACACCTATAGGAGTTGATCCTCTATAGATAGATCCTATCCCCGTTCTCTTATCTATTTCTAATCTCTTATTTTTAAAATCTTCAGACGTCTTCGAAGGATCTCCTACTGCTGTAATAACATCCTCATCAAATGCGTCTTTGCCTATTGTCATATTATTAACTGCATAGAATTTTGATTTTGCACTTTCAACATCTGTATCTTTAAGATTATTAATATCATCTACTTCATACGGATTTTTTAAATACTTATAATCTCCAACTGTAGCTGGAGTTGTTTCATTGTTATTAATCTGTGGTCTTTCATAAACCAGTGATGTTCCTGGAATTTCATCAATTGTGTTATCCGCATATCTTATTGTTGCTTTTCCATCTGCACCAATTTCAATACTTGTTTCTTCATCACTAAACAAGTTCTCAACTAATTTGTTTTTAGCTGTTCTATGAACTGTTGTTACATTGTCTTTATTTGCTTCTAAAATTTTTGCTTTTATCGTATTCTTTTCTTCGGTTGTTAAACTTTTCGGATTAGTCACTGCAATACGACTTGGTACATCTGGTTCAAAAATTTCATTTAATTTATATAAACTTGGAACAGGTGCTAATACCGTTTTGTAATGTTGCATCATTCGAGCGATTCCAACCCTAAATCCTGCTCCGAATTCTAAAGTACGACGGTCATTACCAAATGTTGGATCAGCAACTTCATATACAGCTGTTATCGTAGCTCTTTCAATTCCTCCACGTTCCCAGTCAACATAAATTGTTTTTGTATCCGTACGGAATTTTTCAAAAAGAGCTTGTTCAGATGCATTGTCAGATACTCTATCTCCGATATGATACCAAAACTTATCAGCAAAACTTCCGCTCCATTCACGGTAAGGTTCACCTGTTGTTTCATTATATGATTCCCACTTAGTGTCATTCCCGTGGAAATCAGGTGTTGTATAAGCTCTATTGATGTCATCTTCTGTTTGGAAACGTGAATTAATCGAATTTGATAACGAACCGAATTTTTTATTTCTATTCCAGCTTTCCATTACATAAACTGGTCGCCCGTCATTTTTCTTTAGTGTAATTTCTTTAGGTTCTTTTAATCCTATCGGTGTTGTGAACCAGAAACGCGGACGGTGTCCTCCAAATCCAGCTACACGCTCCCCATCAGCTCCACCATTATAAGTATAAGTTACTTTAACAATTGGATTTTCTCGAGTGTATTCTGACCAGTCTACATCGATTCCAATTTCTTTGTCTACATTTACTTTTGATCCGATTTCAATACCATCTGCACTTTCGGGAGTCTCTCCAGAATTAGAATATAACGATACAATACCGTCTTCGCCATTTAATTGTTTAAATGCCGCATCTACAATGTTCGGATTTATAGCTACCCCAACTAAAGATGCCCCAATCAAACACGACGCTGCTCCAAAGCTAAACTTTCTAATCGAAAATTTTTCCACACGCTGCCACATCTGCTTAGAGCGTTTCTGAGTTCTCTTGTACTTCATTCTTTGATCTCCATTTTTTATTTTTATTTCTTCTTATTCAAAAATCCGATAAATAGTAATGATATTTTATTATAATATTTTCGTTTTAGGCGATAAGAATCTACGTACATTATAGCATGAAATCCCCCCCCCGTCCACTTTTAGCCTAATTTTTTTCATTAATTAGAATGCGGAGAAATTTTCCCTATTTGCTATTTTTTTATTTATAATCGCTTATACCGTTTTATGAGTTTTAATTGGTTTTTATCTAAGAATATAACATAATCCATTTGAGGTATCTCGAACCCTCCCCACCTCCACTTTATTCCGAACAAAACCATCATCCCTGCTTGACGATGCCCCTCCAAAGCAGTATAATAGCACTTATTGAAATTTTCAGAAAAGGAAATGACCATGTTTACAAAATTAAAACAGACCTTTATCGGTCGTCCTCTTAAATCCTTAACAGAAGGCGAGGGAGGGCTGCTGGGAAAAATGCAGGCACTAGCCATGTTGTCAAGCGACGCTCTATCCTCCATTGCCTATGGACCTGAGCAAGTAGTCCTCGTCTTGGCTAGTCTCTCTCCACTTGCTATATGGTGGAGCCTCCCTATCGGCCTTTTTGTCCTCCTACTCCTAGCTAGTTTAACCGTTTCCTATCGTCAAATCATCCACGCCTATCCTCAAGGAGGAGGGGCCTATATGGTTACTCGAGAAAATCTATCTCCCGAGCTAGGCTTGATTGCTGGAGGCAGTCTGCTGGTTGACTATATGCTGACTGTGGCGGTATCGGTATCATCTGGAGCTGATGCTATTACAGCAGCCCTCCCTGCCCTCCACCCTTACAACCTTCACATCTCCATTTTTCTAGTTTGCTTACTCATGCTCTTGAATTTACGGGGCTTAAAAGAATCTGCCAGTTCACTGATGATTCCCGTCTATCTCTTTATCATCAGTACTGTCTTTCTCTTGCTCTATGGAATCTTTCAACTAATGACAGGATCTCTCAGCTATCAGGCGACTTCTCCTATTGGACATGCCGTCCCGAGCCTGTCTATCGTTCTCATTCTAAGAGCCTTTACCAGTGGTTCTGCCTCTCTAACAGGGGTTGAAGCTATTTCAAATGCCGTTCCCTTTTTCAAGTCTCCAAAAGAAAAGAATGCCGCTCAAACCTTGACCATCATGTCACTGATTTTAGGATTTCTTTTTGCTGGTATTACCTTCCTAAACTACTGGATGGGGATTATGCCTCAACACGGAGAAACTATTCTTTCACAGATGGCTCAAGGAATCCTTGGTGATTCTTTCTTAGGTCACCTTGGCTATTATATCTTCCAATTCTCCACAGCCTTGATTTTAGCCGTAGCTGCAAATACCGGCTTTTCAGCCTTCCCTATGCTGGCCTACAATATGGCTAAAAACAAGTACATGCCTCATCTCTTTATGGAAAAAGGAGACCGACTAGGCTACTCCAACGGAATCTTAACTCTGGCATTTGGGGCTATGATTCTTCTTCTCATTTTTAATGGTAATACCGAACGTTTGATTCCTCTCTATACTATCGGTGTCTTCGTTCCATTTGCCCTTTCTCAGACTGGGATGATTCGCCATTGGAAAAAAGAAAAAGGAGCAAATTTCTTAAAACCTGCCCTTGCCAATATCCTTGGTGCCATCATTTGCTACGCTATCGTGCTGATCCTGCTCTTTTTCCGTCTCAGTGATATCTGGCCTTTCTTCCCGATTATTCTCGTACTCACCCTACTTTTCTTGGCCATTCACAGTCATTACCAAAAAGTGGCCCAACAACTGCGTCTCTATGAAGGAATCGAAAAACGTACCTACGATGGCAATCTTGTCCTCGTTCTAGTAGGAAATGTCACCCGTGTAAGCGTTGGAGCTATTAACTACGCCCAAAGTATCGGAGATGAAGTCTTAGCCATGCACATTTCTACTAAGGAAACAGCAGAGAAAGACCAAGAAATTCTCCAAGAATTTGCCGATTACTTCCCAACCATTACCCTGAAAAACATCAAGACCAGCTACCGTGACATCATCACCCCTACTGTCAAGTATGTCAAACGAATCTCTGAGGATGCTCAGAAAAAGAACTATACAGTCACCGTCCTTGTACCCCAGTTTATCCCTAATAAACCTTGGCAAAATATCCTGCACAATCAAATGAGCCTCAAACTCAAATACGCCCTTCGTTGGCACCAGGACGTCGTTGTCGCTAGCTACTCCTATCACTTAAAAGAATAAAGAAAAGGCCCTACCAGAAGCAAGAAGCTCTGGTAAGGCCTTTTTCTGAATCCAGCCACTATGCTTATACTCAATGAAAATCAAAGAGCAAACTAGGAAGCTAGCCACAGGCTGCTCAAAGCACTGCTTTGAGGTTGTAGATGAAACTGACGAAGTCAGTAACTATACCTACGGTAAGGCAACGCTGACGTGGTTTGAAGAGATTTTCGAAGAGTATTAACTGAAAAGCATGACTAGGAATACTATTGAATATGGTTAACTAAATCTTCCTGAGCTTTTTTATTTGACTCAGCTTTTTCTTTTAACCATTTTTCATAGAGTTCTTGGTACTGTTTAGCAGTGACTGGCTCTTTTTGCAATTCAACATATTTATAGTTGTCTGCATCTCCTTTGTGTCCAACGAATGAGAACGGACCTGTAAACGGTACAGTCTTGCGGAAGATTGGGTTAGCTCCACCACTTTGAACTGGTAGGAAGAGGGCACTATCTGTCAACCAAGCTTGGGCTTCAGCATATTTTTCATAGCGAGCCTGAGTATCAGTGATTTCAGCGTCGGCCTGATCCAAGAGTTTCTTGTAGTCAGAAAGACCAATCTTGTCCTTCACTTCCTTGTCTTTTCCTTCAGACAAGCCCATATTTTTCAACTGAGAACCTGTCTCTGGATCTAGAATCGCTAGGTAAGTCTTAGGATCTGAGTAGTCTCCACCCCATCCTGAGATGTCGATGTCATAGTCTTTTTGTTCTGCTGTATCTGCGAAATAGGTTGCCTGATCTTTTTCGTCTGGAGAAAGTTGGATAACATCGATAACTACATTATCCTTACCAAGAGTTTCTTCCACTGTTTGCTTGAAAGATCCAGCCTGTTGCACATCTAGCTTAGCAGTCTGGTCAACTGGCATATCCAAATGAATTGGGAAGGTTACTCCCTGTGCTTGCAGGCTTTCTTTGGCCTTCGCAAATTTCTCTTTGGCCTTGTCAGGGTTCAAGAAGGCTTGCTTACCATCGTTTAGGTTGATATTGGCCCAATCCTTACCGTAGTTGATAATTTTTTCATTGACAATATCACCAAAGTTCTTATCGCCAACTTGGACAAAGTTACTTGGTGTAACCGTGTTACGCAAGATACGGTCTGCTCCATCTTCACCATTTGTTTGCGCTGCATAAGCATGACGGTCAAAGGCAAAGTTGATAGCCTGACGGAAATCTTTATTCTGCATAGCTGCGCGTGCATCTGTCTTTTCCTTATCAGACTGTTTCATAGTCTGCTTGTAGCTTTGGCGATTGACGTTGAAAAGATAGTAGAAGGTAACTGAGTTTTGTGGTGTATAGGTAATCTTGTCCTCATTTCCCTTCTTGAGTTCAGCAAAGACTGAGCTGGTTGGGAAAATACGACCATCTGTATAGTTGCCTTCCAAGAATCCTCTTGCAATGCTGTCTTGGTCAGATCCGTCAAAGAAAGAGAGTTTCACTTTCTCGATTTTAACATTGTCCTTATCCCAGTAATTAGGATTTTTGTCAAATTCAATCAAAGATTTTGAGGTGAAGGACTTAAACAAGTAAGGACCATTTGACAAGATACTTGATGGTGTCACACTTCCAAAGTCATCTCCCTTAGACTTCAAGAAAGCTTCATTTACAGGACTAAGAATACTTGCTGTTGTTTTAGAGTTCCAATAAGTCTCTGGTTGAATGAGTGTGTATTGGAGGGTGTAATCATCCACTGCCTTCACACCAACAGTTCCAAAATCAGATGATTTCCCTTCAACATAGTCTGCTAGCCCCTTGATAGAGTCCTGTACCAAGTACAAGTTTTCAGCTTTTTTATCAGCCGCATACTTAAGACCTGTCACAAAGTCATGAGCCGTTACATCCGCATACTCTTCTCCTTCAGAAGTGTACCATTTAGCTCCCTGACGGATTTTATAAGTATAAGTCAAACCATCTTTTGACACTGTCCATGACTCAGCCATAGATGGAATGAGATTGCCATACTGGTCGTTTTCCAACAAACCATCAATCAAGTTGGTTGTGATACTAGATGTAGAGTCTCGTGTAGAGGTAATGTAATCCAAGGTGTCTGGGTTGTTGACAAAGATATAAGAGTAAGTCTTGTCTGCATTACTTGATTGGGAAGACCCACATGCTGCTAGAGCTAGACCTGCTGTCAAAGCCATAGCTCCAAAAAGCATAACTTTTGATTTCTTCATGATTATTCTCCATTTTTTACAGTATGTGAAATATTATACACCATTTGAGCAAAAATATAAAGCCTTTTTGAACTTTTTTACAAAAATAAAAATCAGTAGACTCGAGTTCCTACTGATTTTTGTTATGGTTCGTTTGGATTATGCAGCCAAAACTTTGCGTCCTTTACGACGACGAGCTGCCAATACGCGACGACCGTTTTTAGTTGACATACGGTTACGGAATCCGTGTTTGCGCGCACGACGAAGTTTACTTGGTTGATAAGTACGTTTCACGATGAATACCTCCTCATAGATTTTGTATTCGTTTAGCCGGCTATAAAGTGATCAGTTACTAAACATACTTTACTATTCTATCTGATTCTTTCACTTTTGTCAATAGCTCAAGGCAAATGTTTACTGCTTTTTCAAATG
>NZ_JBBJZX010000031.1:0-20869 GCF_038148935.1 Streptococcus pseudopneumoniae
ACTGTTTTGAGGTTGCAGATAGAAGCTGACATGGTTTGAAGAGATTTTCGAAGAGTATCATACGAAAAAGCCCTGTTCCTCGAGATGAGGAGCAAGGCTTTTTGAGTGTCAATTATTCTTCTGTTCCAAGGAAGTTTTTAGCAACGAGGGCTGCAAGAACCCCACCAACGATTGGCGCAAGGATGAAAATCCAAACTTGTTGAAGGGCTGCGCCACCTACCAAAACAGCTGGTGCCAAGCTACGAGCTGGGTTTACTGAAAGTCCAGTAATGTTCAATCCAACAAGAATCATAGCCATCAAGGACAAACCGATTACCAAACCAGCAATCGCGCCATTTCCTTTACTTTCTGAAGTCACGGTCATGATAACCAAGACAAACAAGAAGGTTGCGATGACTTCAAACAAGAAACCAGCAAAGACAGTAACCCCGTTTGCCAAGGCATTTTCACCAAGGCTAGCAGTTGACATACCTGAGTTCGCCAAGAGGAAGAAGACAGCGCCAGAAGCGATGAAATCTCCAACAACTTGCCCAAGGATGTAGTTTACAAGTTCTGAAGATGACAAGCGTTTGTTTACAAACATAGCAATTGAAACAGCTGGGTTCAAGTGAGCACCTGAAACAGTTCCGATTGAGTAAGCAGCGACTACGATTGCCAGACCAAAGGCAAAAGCAATTCCAAGGTGTCCAAGGCCATCAAGACCATTTCCAAAAACAACAGCTCCTGTTCCGATGAACACAAGCATGAACGTACCGATTAACTCAGCGACAAATTTTTTCATTTTCTTTCTCCTTTTTTCAAAAACTAGATACTAGTCTATCAAAAGAGGGAAAGGGTTTCAAGAAAATTGTTTGGAAATTTTCAGGGTAAAATTCTATAAAAACGGTAGTGTTTATTTGAAACATTTTTTCTAAAGGTATATACTATCAATATAGTTCTAATAAGTTATTTATTCCCTAATTTGAACTAATTTTTATAACTTTGCTGTTCTTTTATGAACGTTTGAATGGTATCGTGGATACCAAGGAGGAATCATATGTCTAAAGTTGCTATTGTCACAGGTGCAGGTCAAGGAATCGGTTTTGCAATCGCAAAACGATTGGTTCAAGATGGCTTTAAGGTAGGAGTCTTAGACTACAATCCCGAAACAGCTGAAAAGGCTGTTGCTGAATTATCAGCTGAAAATGCCTTCGCTGTCGTGGCCGATGTTTCGAAACAAGCCGAAGTTGCCCAAGCATTTCAAAAAGTTGTTGACCATTTTGGTGATTTGAATGTTGTCGTAAATAACGCTGGTGTTGCTCCAACCACTCCTCTTGATACAATTACTGAGGAACAATTTACACGCACTTTCGGTATCAACGTTGGTGGTGTCATTTGGGGTTCACAAGCTGCACAAGCGCAATTTAAAGCACTTGGCCACGGAGGTAAAATTATCAACGCAACCTCTCAAGCTGGTGTAGTCGGTAATCCAAATCTAACTGTTTATGGTGGAACCAAATTTGCTGTTCGCGGAATTACGCAAACATTAGCACGTGATTTAGCAGACTCAGGCATCACTGTTAACGCCTACGCACCAGGTATTGTGAAAACACCAATGATGTACGACATCGCTCATGAAGTTGGTAAAAATGCAGGAAAAGATGACGAATGGGGTATGCAGACATTTGCAAAAGATATTACCCTAAAACGTCTATCTGAACCAAAAGATGTCGCTGCTGCTGTCAGCTTCCTTGCAGGACCAGATTCAAACTACATTACAGGACAAACCATTATCGTTGATGGTGGTATGCAATTCCATTAAGATACAGGAAAAGAGGTTGGAAAATGATTCAACCTCTTTTATTAGTTTTCATTATTAGTTAGGAAGATACAATAGAAACCCTTTCAATAAATAATATTAGCTTATCCCTAGTATTGAAAAGACTGGATAGCTTCTTTCAAGTCATCTTGTAAACTATTTCTCTGGTCAAGTTGGACATAGACTTCCAACAGACAGGATCTGAAGTTGGAAAATTTATAAAAATCCTCCCTTTCTTCTATAGGAAAGTCAACAGCTTTTATCCAAGAAGCTACTTGCTCTTGCGCTAATTTCCCTTGTAAAATCGGTTCATAAAGTACTCTGGCTAAACGCCAATCCTCATCATCTGTAAAACGAATGGGAATTCTTTTAAATAATTGACCAAGTATCTCAAATACTTCATGAACTCGGGCTTTAGGAAAGTCTGGATGAAAAACCACCTCTGTCAGTAAATCGGCTCCATGCGCAAAAGCATGCACCCAACCATACTGACTTGAAAAACCAGTCGTGTCCTTTTCTTTTGAAAGATAGTACAAACCTTGATTTAAAAGGACATTACGAATTCCTGCATTTAATTCCTGATAAAAAATCGATTGCTGGTTGGCATCAGCAGACAAGAGATTTGCATAAATAAGCGCCCTAAAAGAACGTTCAAGGGTTGACAGGCCTATCTTATCAATCTCTTTATCTAGTCCTCCATCAGATAAAATTTCCTCAGCAATGAAATGAAATTGTTCCTGTGTAAATAGCTCTTCCTGAATCCCCCTAGCAAAGCTTGTAAAAACAAGCTCATCACGAATTTCTGGAGAAGGATCTCCCAAACGATCAAGTAGCCACTGGATTTCTTCCGGATGATAACTTGGTTTTTCTTCTGTTATTTTTCTTAGTAACTCTTGATACATGGTCAGTACCTCTACATTTCTAGCAACTTGATATAATCTAGACCCCATTTCTCTACAGCATCTAAGACAACTCTGAATTCCTGCCCCATTTCGGTTAAGCTGTACTCAACTCGTGGTGGAACTTCGGCATAGACCTTTCGTTGAACAATCTTATCCTTTTCTAATTGACGGAGATGACGGGTCAAAATAGTTTGAGTAATCCCAGGCAATAATCTCTGCAATTCTTTAAATCGTTTGGTACCCGTACTCAACTGATAAATGATTACCAGTGCCCATTTCCCCGTTAAAACCCTCTGCGTTGTCGCAAATGGACAAATACCATACTCACTCACTTTATTTGTCATAAAATATCTTCTTTCTATTTTTTTAAAAAAATTTATCTTTTAATATCAATAATAGTACTACTTTTGATACTAGCTATCAAAAAAGTGTCTACTTGTTTTTTTGTTTGTAACTGTTACAATTATATCATAAAAAAGAAATGGAGAATAGATATGTCAACAAACTTAGAAATTTTCAACGCTTATAACCAAGCTTTAATTGCTGGTGACTTTCCTGGTGTCTTTGAAACGATGGCAGATGATATTATCTGGCATCAACCTGGTACTCATAGTGTATCTGGTACAGTTGTTGGTAAGGACAAGCTAGGACCTCACTTGGCTACATTTGCTGAGAAAACTAATGGAACTTTTAAGGTGGTAACAAATTGGGTTTCTGACAATGAGGATTTAATCGCAGCCAATGTTACTTTTCTTGGAACACGTGCTGATGGTACTGAACTCAATATGAACGGGATTGACCTCTTCCGCATTGAAGACGGAAAAATCAAAGAAGGTTGGCTCTTCTCTTCAGATCAAGCTGAAGAAGATAGCTTTTGGGGATAATTTAAGAGGCCAGGACAAAAAATTTTGATTTTAGGAATTCTTTATTATAAATTTTTAAAATCGATAGATTAGAAAAAAAGCGAACAAGACAGAATTCTGAGTGTCAGATAACTCGTTTTGTTCGCTTTTTATATTTAAGGTTAGACTTTTGTCCCAGACTCTTTTAATTTACTCTCCCAACTGGGTACTGTAGGCGATGATCTGATCAACTGTGTCAGACAAGAATTGAATTGTATCACGAAGTGGTTTGTCTGTTGAAATATCAGCACCGATAATCATAGCTGACTCAAGCGGTGTCTTGCTACCACCTGATTTGAGGAGATTGAGCCAATCTTCAGCTCCAGTTTCTGAATGTTTCAGATGAAGGTAACCCGCAGTCGAGATAACTAGTCCTGCTGAGTAAGTGTAACTATACAAGCCCATGTAGTAGTGAGCTTGGCGCATCCAAGTCAAAGCTGCATCATCGTCAATTTCAATGGCATCTCCCCAGAAATCGGTCAAAACTTCCTTCATAATGCTGTTGAGTTTGCTTGCTCCGAAAGTTTTTCCTTCTTCAATCAATGTATACACCTTACGCTGGAAGGCTGCTTCCAAGAGGTGGGTAATAAAGTTATGGAAGTAGGTGTCTGTCAAGCGGTGAGCCAGAGCGAAGCGTTTTTGACGCGGGTCATCAGATTGGTGCTCCAAGTAGTCACTGAGGAGCAATTCATTGAAAGTTGACGGTGCTTCAACATAGTAGGTCGACATATGGGCATTGAAGTAACTTTGATGATTGTCTGAAAAGATGAATTGACCAGAATGCCCGATTTCATGAATCAAGGTATAGACATCGCTCAAACGGCCTGTCCAGCTCATGAGGACATATGGATGAACGCGATATGGGTCCGCTGCATAGCCACCAGAATCCTTGCCACTATTGGCAGCAAAGTCCACCCAGCGCTCTTCTTGATAGCGAGCAACTTCCTGACAATATTCTTGCCCCAAAGGTTCTACCGACTTCATGACCAAATCATAGGCATCGTCAATAGTCACTTGAGGATTAAGGGCGCTATCCAAGTCCAATTTCCAGTCTGCAAAGGTCATCTTTTCAAGACCATTGACCTTAGCAACATGCTTGAGGTATCTCTGAGCAACGGGCGCAAAGTCCTTCATGATAAGGTCAATCTGGCGGTCAAACATAGCACGGTCTACTTCTTGCTCAGCCAGAAGATAATCAAAGACTGAGTCGTAACCCTTCATATCTGCCAGTAGTTTTTCAGACTTGACTTGGGCTAGATAGGCAGCCGCAGCCGTATTTTGGTGCTTACGAAGTCCTTCTGAGAAGGAACGGAAAGATTTCTCACGAACCTCAGCATCCTCGTGATTTTGGTAGAAATTCTCATAGGTGACAAAACTGTTTTTGTAGGTCTTGCCATAAGCTTCAAAGTCAGCCATTTCAAAATCCCCAGCTCGCATCTTAGTGTAAATATCCTGCGGACTGTAGAAAATTTCACCGAGATTGGTCAAGGCCTTCTCCACATCAGCCCCTAGATAGTGGGCTTTTTTGATTTTTGCCTGACGAATGGCAGCTGTTAAATGTGGCAATTTACCCAAACGGTCTAAGACTTCCTCATCAGCTTCCACCAAGGCATCGTCAAAGAAGGTAAGAGCTACACTGGCATCTGTTTCGAATTCCATCCCAGCTTGGGCGATATTAGCAAATTCGTCATTGCTAAAGTCTGTCGTCTGCGGCATAAAGCCATAGTTGCCAATATGGCTCATCTGAATGTAGATTTGTTCCAATTCCGCAAAGGCCTTTTCAAAATCCTCAAAAGTATGAAGATTGCCCTTGTAGTTACGACTAAATTGGTTGATGTCTTCACGAGCCTTCTCGATTGCACGTAAGAAATCCTCACGATCTTGGTATAGGGCTGTTAAATCCCAAAGTTCCTTCTCTGGAAATTCTGAACGGTGTTTTTGTTCCATTTTCTTCCTCTTATTTCTCTAATTCTAATAAAACACTAAGGGCTGATAAGGAGTAAAGCGGTGCTGTTTCTGCTCGCAAAATGCGAGGGCCAAGCCCTGCCAATACTGCTCCCTTAGCTTCGAAACTCTCAATTTCTGCAGGTGACAGGCCACCTTCTGGACCAAAGATAAAGAGCAATTTGGCTCCTTTTTCAAGACCAGAGACCGCTTGTAAGAGCGCAGCGGCTTCTCCTTCTTTAGCTGACTCTTCATATGCCACTACGATTCGGTTAAATTGGTCAAGTTGAGCTAGAAAGTCTGATTTTTTCTCGAAAAGCTTGATACTTGGAACGATATTACGCTTGCTTTGCTCTGCTGCTCCAAGGGCAATTTTTTCTAGTTTTTCAACTTTTTTGCCCAATTTCTTGCCATCCCACTTAGCAACGGACCAATCAGCAGGGAAGGCCCAAATCTGGCTGGCACCCAGTTCCGTCACTTTTTGAGCGATAAACTCCAGCTTGTCCCCCTTGGGAAATCCAGATGCAATGGTCACTTGGACTGGCAGTTCCACATTGTCAGCCAATTCTTGGACCAATTCAAACTGACGAGCTTCCACATCCAGCACGCGCGCCAAACGTTTAATGCCATCATCAAAGACCAAAGTAACCTCATCATCTTCTTTCAAGCGCATAACCTGAAACATATGCTTGCTGGTTTCCTTGTCCTCGATGGTGACAGGAGAGATAGCACTGCCTTTGACAAAATACTGCTGCATGCTAGCCTCCAATCACACCGGAGATATCCTTGGTTTTCTTAAAGACACAGGCATTCCATTCCCCTTGAACCATGTGGGTTTCAAGGAAAAATCCAGCTGACTCTGCTGACTCGCGCACCATATCCCACTTGTCCTTGATAATCCCACTCATGATCAGGTAGCCTTCATCCTTAACCAAACGATAAGCATCATCCGTCAGATGAACGAGGATATCCGCCAAGATATTAGCCACAATCACATCTGCCTCAATCTCAACTCCCTTAAGCAAGTCTCCTGCTGCTACATGGATGTTTTCCATACCAGGGTTTAGCTCAATATTTTCCTGAGCGACTCGAACTGCCACATCATCTAGGTCATATGCAAAGATTTCCTTGGCACCAAGCAGCGAGCTGGCAATAGAGAGAACCCCTGAACCAGTCCCCACATCCAGCACTGTTTCCCCACCACGAAGAACCTGTTCCAAGGCAAAAAGGCTCATCTTGGTCGTCGGATGGGTCCCTGTTCCAAAGGCCATACCAGGATCCAGCTTGATAATCTTTTCTCCAGCAGTAGCCTCATAGTCTGTCCAAGACGGCACGATAGTCAAGTCATGAGTAATTCGAGCTGGTTCATAGTACTTCTTCCAGTTGTCTGCCCAGTCTTCCTCAGCCAATGCAGTCGTCCCCATCTTGACCTCACCCAAATCCATAAAATCTGTCAATTCTGCTAGGCGAGCCTGCAAGTCCGACTCAACCACTGCTACATCCACCGTGTCAGGGTAGTAGGCTGTCACAACGATTTCTTCTTGCTGCTCTACCTCTGGGAAAATCTCACCAAAACGATCCACATTTCCCACATAGTCCATGCTGTCTTCGATTGCTACCCCTTGGGCACCTAGTTCAATCAAGAGATTGGAAACCAATTCCTCCCCCTCACGCTTCACTGTAACTTTTAACTCTTGCCATGTTTCCATCATTAAGATACCAAGCCCGTAAAACACAAATCCAAAATAGGAAATTCTCTGAAGACGCTTGTGTCTAAGAGAAGTTTATCTTTTTGGCACAGTGTTTAGGGCGGGTTCAGTTTAGAAATGTAACCGAACCATCCTTTCTATTTGTCAATCAATTTTTTCATGTAAACCATATCCATACCTTCTTTTTCAGGCTCGATATGAGTTTGATGGTAGCCGTTCTTCTCATAGAAAGCAACCATACCTTCATCCTGTAATACCGTACACAAATTCCACTGTCTAACGGTTGGAAATTCCTCTCCTAGCAAGCGCAATCCCTCAGAGCCATAACCTTTTCCTTGATACTGGGGCAAAATCGCTGCCGTTCCCAACCAAGCCTCCGTCAACTCTTCATTGGTCTGAACTCGTAAAAATCCGATTTTTTCGTCCTTTTCTTTCACAAAGTAGTAATAGCTATTGGGACGCTCGACTAGTTTCCACTTAATTCGTTCACTGTCCTCCAGATAAGGATCGTATTCATCTTGGTATTTATCATAAACAGCCTTAAAACTAGCTCTTTGAATTGCAATTACGGTTTCTAAATCCTCTGCCCCTGCTCGTTCAAGTCTAATCATACTCTTCCTCCAAATAATCCCTCAATCTCTCCTGCAACTGAGGGACAACTTGACTGGATGTCAAAAATTCCTCAATGTTCATCAGTTTATAGGCTTGTCCTTCATCTCCAAAGGTGATATTGTCAAACTGTTCTTGACTTAGCTGACCAACCATAAAGACAGAGTGCCGACCATCATAGAGCATACTTGGGTAAACCTTGCTCCAAAGCAGACAATCCTCAGTCAGATAAACACCAAGTTCTTCATAAACTTCACGCGCCACGCACTCAAAAGGACTTTCATCACCTTCGCGTCCACCGCCTGGAAGTTCCCACATATTGGGCCAGGGAATGCTTGCCTTATCATCGCGTAAGATAGTCAAGAGCCTATCCCCACAAAACAAAGCAATCTTACAGCCTGTGAAATCAAAAATCTCTATTTCCATATTAGACTCCTTCGGTTAATTCCTTTTCCAGCTCGGCTAACCAATTTTGATAATAGCTTTTCTCATCCCGTAACATCCGGCTGCTATTCATTTTCTGTCTAGCAATCTTCATAGCCTTGTGAGTTTGAACTACATCTTTCCTTACCTTAAATTGATACCAAGCTTGAATGATCTGCATATCTGCTGTTTTTAGAGATAAAAAGGATTTAACCCCTCGAATACTTGCATATTCTTCCGCTTTCTTATTATCTCCTTCTATCAGAACAATTTGAAGAAGGTATAATTGAGAAATAGTTTTAGACATTGGATTATCTGTTTTCTCTAGCACAGACTGAAACTCTTGCTTTGCAAGCTCTATATTATCATCCAATATGAATACCAACCCCTGAAGAGTCTGAACACTTTCTGCAAAACTCCCTCTCACCTCCTCATCAACAGACATGACAAAGTCTTTTAAATCATATTCTTGAGGAGCTAGCAAGGTCTGGGCAGAATGCCTCAACATCAGGTAGGCATATTTCGTATTTTCAGGGTGTTGTAGCAATTCCCAAATTTTTGCGCCATCGGTGATGCCGACTGGCAAAATGTTATTTAGGAAGAAAGACAAATTAAGAAAAATCCAAGTCCCTGCAAAATACCAGCTTCTTGTCAAAAATACAAACAATATCGCCAATAATATCAAGCTGAGATGAACCATCAAGCCTCCTGAAAGCATCAAGATGATTCTTTGATCGCTTTCATCCTCTTTTAAACCAATGTATTGAGCACCAACATTTTTCAGAATGGCTGTTCTACTAAGATGAAACCTGCCTGACTTTTTGGTCAAAATAAAATGTCCTAATCCAAAAGCCACCAGCCGATAGCCTGTCAAGTAACCACAAAAAGCATGTCCCAGCTCATGAAGAATAAAGATTAAATATATACTTAGAAGAGCGAAGGCATAACCAAAAGTAAAGACTAAAACTGCGGAATACCCCAACTCTGCAAATGCGATTGTTCCACAAGCAAAAGCCAGCATAATACAGACAATAGCTAGCACATAAACCAAATAAATCCCAATTTTCTTCATAAAATCTCCATCCAACTCCTAGTATCTCGGATAAGGATAAAACTCTCCCTCTTCCAAGCCGACTTTTCCTTCTTCAAAGACTTCTTGGTTCCATTCCATGACAAATTCTTCTGCCTCTGGGTCTTCCAAAAAGTCCATAAGGGCATCTAGTCCAACCTCTGCAGTGTCTTTGAGGAATAGAGCAAAATAAGCTAGAAATTCGCGAGAAAAGCCTTTTTTAGGCAAGTAAGGGATGACCGTCAAATAGTCTTCCTCATTGACGGTTGATTTGGCAGGATTGTAGAAAAGAACTGCTTCTTCAAAGAGAATGTCATCTGACGAAACCTCTCCGTCTTCATCTACCATCTCCACACCTGCAGCATTTTGCGCTTCCAATAGAAAACTCACTTCAACTGCGTGGTTGCGTTTGTCCCAACTAATCTCAAAGTCAAAGGGAAAGTTCTTCTCCAACTCTTCCTCTAAAACATCTAAAAATCCATATGTTGCCATTTTGTCCTCTTTCTATCTATGCGACTCTTAAATCGCCCCGATTGCTCGGAAATATGCTAAAATAGATACTACCATCTTACCACATATACATCAGAAAATCCACGTTAGAAAGGACTGCTATGCCAGACAATCTCGCGCTTCGCATGCGCCCTAAAACCATCGACCAGGTAATCGGTCAGGAGCATCTGGTCGGACCTGGAAAAATCATCCGCCGCATGGTGGAAGCCAACCGCCTGTCCTCCATGATTCTATATGGCCCTCCGGGAATCGGCAAAACCAGTATTGCCTCTGCCATCGCTGGAACGACCAAGTATGCCTTTCGAACTTTCAATGCGACAGTTGATAGTAAAAAGCGACTGCAAGAAATTGCGGAAGAGGCGAAATTCTCTGGTGGTCTCGTCCTATTACTAGACGAGATTCATAGACTAGATAAAACCAAGCAAGACTTCCTCTTGCCTCTCTTGGAAAGTGGACTGGTCATCATGATTGGGGCTACGACTGAAAATCCTTTCTTTTCTGTCACTCCAGCCATTCGTAGCCGTGTTCAAATTTTTGAGTTGGAACCTCTGTCTAACCAAGACGTCAAAGAGGCTCTTCAGATAGCTCTAAGTAACCCTGAGCGTGGTTTTGATTTTCCAGTAGAACTAGATGAGGATGCGCTGGATTTCATCGCAACCTCTACAAACGGAGACCTGCGCTCTGCCTTTAACTCACTAGATTTGGCAGTTCTCTCTACCCCTGAAAATGACAAGGGCATTCGCCATATCACCCTAGACATCATGGAAAATAGCCTGCAGCGGAGCTACATCACTATGGATAAGGATGGAGATGGTCACTATGATGTTCTCTCAGCCCTGCAAAAGTCTATCCGTGGCTCAGATGTGGATGCCAGTCTCCACTATGCTGCCCGCTTGATTGAGGCTGGTGATTTGCCCAGTCTCGCTCGTCGCTTGACTGTTATCGCCTATGAAGATATCGGCTTAGCCAATCCTGAAGCCCAGATTCACACCGTGACTGCTCTGGATGCCGCTCAAAAGATTGGTTTCCCAGAAGCCCGCATTCTCATTGCCAATGTCGTCATTGATTTGTCACTTTCTCCAAAATCCAACTCAGCCTATGTAGCTATGGATAAGGCACTTGCTGACCTCAAAACATCAGGTCATTTGCCCATTCCACGACACCTGCGTGATGGGCACTACAGTGGAAGCAAGGAACTGGGGAATGCCCAAGACTATCTCTATCCACACAACTATCCTGGAAATTGGGTCAAGCAAGACTATCTGCCAGAAAAAATTCGTAATCATCACTATTTCCAAGCAGAAGATACTGGTAAATATGAACGGGCTTTGGCTCAAAGAAAGGAAGCTATCGACCATTTGCGAAAAATCTGAAATCCTTTTCAAAAAATTGCACTTTCCTCTTGATTTTTTTTGAAAAAGTGGTATCATATAAACATAGAAACGCTGTGGTGTACGACTTCACACTTAAGTGTTGACCGACTATTTTTTGTATTATTAGGGAAACAAAAGTCTTCTAACAGCATGTAGGCCGTCTCACACGGAAACAGCTTCAGTTAGAGCGAGTTGCCCACCTGCTTAATTGCGCGGGTTCAATACAAACCGTGAAGTTTCGGCACCAATACAGCTTTTTTATTTGCCTCCTTAGCTCAGCTGGCAGAGCAGCGGACTCTTAATCCGTGGGTCACAGGTTCGATCCCTGTAGGGGGCATCTAAATACAACAGGAAAAGCCTTGGAACCAAGGTTTTTTTGCTTAAATAAAATTTTTTTCAAATTCTTTAGAAAACTAGCTTAAATCATAATCCAACACCAATTTTACAAATACTATAAACTAAGCTTATATACCCAAAACACAAAAAGTTCTCTTTCCATTTTGCTAGAAAGAGAACTTTTTCTTTAGGAGAAATAACTTAATTTTTAATCGATTCGTGATAGCTTAGCTGGCACTGTTAAGTAATAAGTTGCAGTCAAGCTTGCTTCGCCTTGATTGACAAAAATCTCGATGGAATTTTTATCTAAAATAACATCCAATTCTTTAGCTTCAATATCTACATACCGTCGACTAGTGTCCTGTTCTTCTTCACCTAGAATTTTTTGAACAAGATGGCTACGATCAATGTAAACTTGCTGCGCATTACTGTCATAACCAAATTCAAGATAATCTGTATCATTTCCTAAGTGGTAATGACAATCTTTATCTATTTGGATTTGATATTGGCCTTTTTTAACAGGGAATTGTCTTAGTTTGCCATCTTCCAACCTTAGAATTCTAGGTAAAGTCATGGCACATGCCCACTTGTGTTCTTGGTCATGGGTTGGAAGGGTACGCCCCCATGTCTGCATCCAAGCAATCAGGATACGACGATTTTGATCGTCCAACAATGTTTGAGGCGCATAGAAGTCTTGCCCATGATCAATTTCTTGAACTGATTCTGGGATAAAACGTTTTTCTCCCCAATCTACCTTACCCGTAAACAAAACCGATGAGTTGATGTTATGATATGAGTCTCCCTCACGCTGATAACGCATGGGTGACATAATAAGGCAATCCTTCCCATCTAACTCAAAGTAATCTGGGCATTCCCACATAAAGCCTTGGTGTTCTACCCCTTTTAAAAAGATGGATTCGAACCGCCATTCTACTAGGTTATCGGATCCTAGTAGAACGATACAGCCCACATTATCCTTGTGTTTGGCAGCTACTACGGAGTAATAGCGTCCATCTTTTTCAAAGAGTTTTGGATCACGGAAATCAGCAGCAATCAACTCATCTGGCAAGTCTGCTCCAGTTGCAACTGGATTTTGTTCAATCTTTTCAAAGTGAATCCCATCGTCTGAAAATGCCATATTTTGCACTTGACGAACACCTGTTTCTTCTTCGATATGTCCAGTGTACATGAGCCAGAGGCGATCATCCTTGACAATGGCAGAACCTGAGAAACATCCATTGCGGTCATAATCTTGGTCAGGAGCAAGTGCCACTGGCAAGTGCTCCCAAGTCACCAAGTCCTTACTTTTAGCATGACCCCAGTGCATAGGTCCCCAAACACTATCATAAGGATAGAATTGATAAAAGAGATGGTATTCTCCACGAAAATAGACAAATCCATTTGGATCATTGATCCAACCAATCTCAGCTGAAAAATGTTCTTCAGGCTTATATTGAGTATTTACGAGACGTTTATTTTCTGCTATAAAACGATTGGCTTTTTCTACTGTAAATGTTTTATTTATCATAAGTACATCCTATTTTATTCCAGTTCCGGAACCACCCAGACCTTGAACAATATATTTCTGAGCGACTACATAGACCAAAATCAACGGAATCGTTGAAATAGTTAATACAGCCATTACCTGATTGATATAAACTGGTTGAGTTGTATTAATAGTTGTAATTGCAACCTGCATTGAAAATTTAGAAGAATCTGTCAAAACCATCAATGGCCAAATATAATCATTCCAGCTTGAAATAAATGATAAAACGCCAACTGTAGCAACTGCAGGTTTAGACATTGGAAGCATAATTCTAAAGAAAATTCTAACGATACTTGCTCCGTCCATCTTTGCAGACTCAAGAATCTCTTCTGGAATTGCAATAAAGAAATTCCTAAATAAGTAAATATTAAATACACTCGCCAATCCTGGAATAATAACTGCAAGACGATTATTGACCAAACCTAAGGAATTGATAATGGTAAATTGTGGAATTAACACAGTTTCTACTGGAATAATAAGTAAAGCAAGTAAGAAACCAAATAAAATTTTCTTACCTGAAAAATTGACTTTTGCAAAAGCGAAACCGGCCAGTGCATTGACAATAATAGAACCAATAGCAAACGTTCCAGCATAAAAAATGCTGTTCCCTAGATATGTAAAAATACTAAAGCGCTCAAATACTTCCTGATAAGGTTTAAACCAATCAGCGGGATTTAAACTTGGTAAGAAGGCTTGCCAACTAGTCAAATTTTTATAAACATCCGCTTCTGGCTTCATGGCTGAAACTACCATCCAAACCATAGGAAAAAGGAAGAGTCCTGCCAATAGCGTTAACAGAATATATTCTAAGATTGTTGTTGGTTTAAATCGTTTCATCTTAGTCATCCTCCTTCAGAACGCGACGTTGCACTAAGCTAATCATACCAATTAACGTTGTAAATACTAAAGCGATTGAGCTAGAATATCCTACAAGACGATCAGTAAAACCTTGTTGATAAATATAGTACACCATAGTAATTGTTGAGTTTAATGGCCCACCTTGCGTCATAACCATTGGTTGTACAATTAGCTTAAAAGCAGAAATTAAAGTTGTTAACAATACAAACAGGGCTGTTGGTTTTAGTAGGGGCATCGTGATATAACGAAACTGAGCCCATTTTGAGAATCCATCTAATTCAGCAGCTTCATAGACATCTTGTGGAATATTCTGCATTCCTCCTAAAAATAAAAGCATCTGATAACCTGCACCCTGCCAAGCAGAAACAAAAACAATTGCATACATAGCTTGTTTAGGACTAGTCAAGAAAGGTTGAGAAGCAATACCTACCTTATTTAAAATAGCATTTAATAAGCCACTATTTGGATTTAAAAGATAAAGCCAAAGAATAGAAATAACTACCAAGGACATGACAACTGGAGCAAAAAAAGCCACTTTAAAAAACATATTCCCTTTGCGCTTTTTATTAACAATCAAAGCCATTCCTAAGGCTGCTCCCAATTGAACTGGAATAATCCAAACCACAAATTTCAAAGTATTCAAGAAGCTCTTTAAGAAAATCGGATCCTTTATTAATCGAATAAAATTCTCAAATCCAACAAATTTTCTTTCATCTGGTGTCAACAAATAATAATCTGTAAAAGCGTAATAAATGACCATTCCAACTGGAATTACCAAAAAGATACCTAATAAAATTAAAGCTGGAGCTAAAAAACTATAACCTAGTATGTTATCTTTTATTTTTTCACGTCTTTTTGTATCCACAATAGTTTCTTTACTCATATTCATCTCCTTTAGTCATATATATATCAAACTAATCTACTAACAAGAAAGGGGAAGGTAGTTCCAAACGTTTTCCTTCCTCCTTCCTTTTTACAGATTATTTGAGTGACTGATCAATAGCAGTTTGCATTTCTTTTGTACGAGTATCCAAGACTTTTTGCACATTTGGATTTTCTTCATAATAGCTAATATCTTGCATTGCTTGTTGAAAAGCTCGAGAAACCTGAGGATATGCTACGACAACTGGGCGAGCATGAGCTGTTTTTGAATTTTGTTCCATCAAGAAACGCATTGGTTCGGATACTTTATCTTTGATATTTTCAATTGTAGATTTACGAATTGGAAGGACCGAATTCCCCAAGCTAATAATTTCACTTGATTCTGTATTTGTAGCAAATTTAACAAATTCAGATGCTGCTTCTTTTTTATCAGATTTTGTCGTAACAGCTAATTGCCAACTACCTGAAGGGGATACTAATTTTTTCGTCTTACTAGATACTGGGTAAGGAAGGATACCAAAATCAATATCTTTGTAGTTTGTATTCATGTCAGCAATCGTCCAAGAACCACTCAAAAGCATTGGATACTCTCCTGTTTCAAAACCTTTTTCGACTGGACTAACAGTTGTATAACCTTCTTTTACAAGATTTTGAATGAATTGAACTGCTTCTACACTCTCTTTGGAGTTGAAGTATCCTTCTGCCTTTGTTCCATCTTCGTTTACGACAGAACCATTATTTGACCAAATCAACGGCATATAAGCATATGGCAACATTTCATCGTTTGAATTAATACGAAAATCAATTGCCGGTTTGTTATAATGATCTTTCAATTTTTTAGCAATCGTATTAAATTCGTCCCATGTCCATGGCTTTTCTAGCGTTGGAAGCTCTGATTCCGCAATTCCGGCCTCTTTGAACATTTTTTTGTTGTAATAAACACCAACATTCGATTCAGAAAATCCAAATGCATAGAATTTGCCATCATAAGTTCCTTGTTGTTTAATACTGTCCAAAACATCATCCATATTATTATCTTTTAGATAATCATCTAGCGGAGTAATCACTTTAGATTTTGCATAAGCTGCCGTATTTGGTCCATCAAGGGTAATAACATCTGGAAGACTATTAGTCGTGATAGCAGCATTAACCTTGTCTTCATATCCTCCACCACTACCACTACGAGGAATATACTCAGTTACAACTTTGTACTTACTTTTTCCTGATTGATTAAAGTTGTCAACAACTTTTTGCCAAGCTTTTCCTTCATTGGTTTCGTCAGAGAATTGTACCCAGACTTTAATATCATTTGAAGAACTAGCTTGTTTTGAGTTAGTTCCTCCACTACAACCTGCAAGTATAGCTAACGATAGCCCCGCAACAACAGATAACATTGTACCTTTACGCATTATTTTCCTCCTTTTTGAAACGTTTCATTTTTTATTTATTTTTTAAACAAGCTTCTAGCCTGTTTTTGAAACGTTTCATTTGATGATTATATTATGACAGCGCTTTCATTAATTGTCAAGCGCTTTTTAAATTTTTTTTGTTGTTTTATCTCCCCAAAAATATGTGGGAATTACGATTCGTTTTTCTAGAATCTCTTCCCGCTTAATCATTTTCAGTATCATTGCAACAGATTCTTTTGCCATCATACCAATATCTTGAACTATTGTAGACACTAGATAAGATTGATCGACAGAAGTTTTTAAACCATCAAACCCAATTATCTGGTAATCATCAGGTGCTATTTTCCCCAGTTCTTTCATAACACTAATAACTCTCAGAGCCATCATATCATTTATTGTAAATATACCATCAATTTCTTTATGAGATTGCAAAAAAACTCTTATCTGATCTTCAGGATTTATTAAAGGTTCTTTCATTACAAAATTATAGACATCTACTCCTAATTCCTTAGCTTTTTCTCTGAATCCTTTACTTCTGAGTATAGTCTCATTCTCATACATATTAATTGAACCAATAAAAGCAAGGTGCTTATTATCCCTTCTAACCAGTTCCTCTGCTGCAGTTTGTCCTCCTTTGTAATTTGCTGAAGTAACATAGCATACATTTTCCGAAAAATGTCTATCTATACTTACAAACGGTAAATCAGATAAAATATATTTGTCAATATCAGAATATGTAATACCAATAATTCCATCCACTTTATTTTGTTTCAACATTTCGATATATTCGATTTCATTTTGTGAATCGCTATCAGCGTTACAAATAAATAATTTATAATTATATTTTAATAACTCTTTCTCAACATGATAGGCAAACTCCGAGAAAAACGGATGCCATATGCTCGGAATAATCAAAGCGATAGTTTCTGTTCTATTCTTTTTCATACCTCGAGCATAATTATCAGGGATATAGTCCAATGTTTTTATAGCCCTTTGAACTTTCCTTAAGGTTACTTCTTTAATGCCTTTTTCTTTATTAATCACACGTGAAACTGTTCCAACACTAACTCCTGCTTCTAAAGCAACATCTTTCATGGTAATTGATTTTCTTTGTTCTACCATCTTATCACCTCCTTTCAATATATAGTATCATGCAAACGCTTTTTTAGCAACTATTTCTCAATCATTTTTGTCCAGACCCTTTTTCCCATCATGAATAAAATCACTCCAATTAGCTTTTGAAAATACTTCAATTTTCATATGTAAACATCTACATAAAACAGGAAAAGACTTTTTTTGCTTTCTATCTCCTCTTTTTCATGATGTATTTTCGTTCAGGTGCTTCAATCATTTGAACGATTTCAAATCCTTCTTTTTGATAGAGGTGCTTGGCTGCTTGATTTGCCTCGAAGACATTTAGGGAAATACTATCTATGTCTCCACTGTCAAAGACCAAACTAACAAATTTCCTTAAAGCCTGGCTACCTAAGCCTTGCCCCTGTTTCTGGGGATTGATAAAAAATCTTCCAATATGAAGATTCTTGTCTTCTAGCCTGATTTTCTGGATAAGCCCCACAAACTCTTGTCCTTCAAAGATTGAAAAGATTCCTTCCAAATCTTGCAAAACTTGAATTGTCAAGGGAAAAGGAATCATTGTGCCCATCCATTGTTCTTGAAAGGATTTGCCAAGAGAGTTGGACCATTGACATACGAGCTGAGCGTTTTCTGTACTCACCTTTTCTTCAAAACGAATTATCATCTTTGCCTCACCATCTTATCTATGTTTCTCCATTATACTACTTCTCCCATTTTTTACGAATAGATAAGTATGATTGATTTTTATTTTTTTCTTGTCGGGAGCATTCTCGCTTCCTTTCTTGGTTTGGTTATTGACCGTTTCCCAGAACATTCCATTATCCGACCTGCTAGTCACTGCGATTCCTGTCAGACTCGCTTGCGTCCCTTAGATTTGATTCCGATTCTCTCGCAGGCCTTCAATCGCTTTCACTGTCGTTACTGCAAGACTCCTTATCCAGTCTGGTATGCCCTCTTTGAACTAGGATTAGGACTTATCTTTCTGTTTTGGTCTTTGGGATTACTTTCCTTGGAGCAAGTCATTCTAATCACTGCTGGTTTGACTTTGGGTATCTACGACTTTCGCCATCAGGAATATCCCTTACTGGTCTGGATAACTTTCCACCTAATCCTCATGGCCTGCTCTGGCTGGAATCTGGTCATGGTCTTCTTCCTTGCTCTTGGAATTTTGGCTCATTTTATCGATATCCGCATGGGCGCAGGGGATTTTCTCTTTCTAGCTTCTTGTGCTCTCGTCTTTAGTGTGACTGAATTGCTCATCTTGATTCAGTTTGCTTCAGCGACAGGGATTCTAGCCTTTCTCCTGCAAAAGAAAAAGGAAAGACTTCCTTTCGTGCCTTTCCTCTTACTCGCTGCTTGTGTGATTATTTTTGGTAAGCTACTGCTTGTTTGATAAAGTCCAATTTCTGCCATATGTCCTTCATGAAATTATTTCACAGTTGAATTATAAATTATTTCTTTTGTACAAAGGAATGATGTTATCAAATCGATCTGTTCTTTTATCTTCTTTATACTGATCAAAAAATTTCATTTCGACTGAAAATATTTCGCTTATAAACTGTAAACGAATACTTTGTTTAGACATTATAGTCGCTAGACTGACTAGATGATTACTCAAAACGACGTCCAGAATACTCTTTACTTTGCTTGGTTTTTTAACAAAAATTTGATCATCCAGAGGTTCAATCATTTTGTAACCTTTTTGCGCAATTTGACGATAAAAGTAAGAATGTTGCTTTGGAGTCAATAATCCTAACTTAAAAGCTCGATACTCTAAAGCCTGTATCGAAACATTCAAATCCGACTTCAATAAAATATAACTATCAGGATTGCTGACACGCTTGCCAACCCTCTCTTCAAATTTGACCAAAAACTCTTCTTTTGGCAATAAAAAACATGATGCAAAATAATTTGCTTCTTGCTCCAAACGATCGCCATCTTCATTCATATCTTTATATTTGTGTAAAAGAATATGTCCTAGTTCATGAGCTAAGTCAAAATTTCGACGTACAGATGATTTATTCGTCCCCAACACAATATAAGGTCTTCCCAATTTTGACCATGCGCTATAAGCATCAGCTTGCCCATTAATTAATCGTTCCACGATATAGATGCCTGAACGTTCTAATTTATAAAGCAAATCATGATTATCTTTTGAAATACCTAATTTTTCCCTGGCATAAAGAGCCAATTCCTCAATGGATTCTCCCTTATGATAAGATTCACTCACTACATTACTTAGGTCATGAATTGTAATATTAGGTATAATTACAAAACTTTCAAAATAATCAATCAAACTATCTACCTTATGTAAATACATAGTTTGAATATCTATTGTTTTCCGTGTTGCTAGGTCTGCATTTCTAAAGGCAATTACAGAAGAATCAAATCGAATACTTTCTTCTTCTTGTTCAAAATAAGTTAAATCAACATGAAATTGGTTGGCCAAATGCATTTTGGTTGATAATTTAGGTTTAGTTTCGTTAGACTCAAACTGCCAAATGGCTTGTTCCGTTAAATTAATTCTCTGAGCCAATTCTGCTCTACTTAAACCATTTAACAGCCGTAATTCTTTCAATACCCGACCATTAAACATTTACATACTCCTTACTACTTTTGACCTTCTTGTTTTTCTATTCTTGGAATAATTTCAAAATCTTCTGTTTCCGATAATTCTGAAAAATTAGGAATATCTTGGTATTTAGCTTCTTCGAAATGGTACGAACTTGATTGAATATACTCAGATAAATCTTGAATCAAGTGTAACTGACCAGTTCGTGCATCAGGCATAACAACATCTACAGATATAATATTGTTTGCTGAGTCCGCCTCATAAGTTAAAATCATAAATTTTTCGATATTCGAATTTTTAGTAGCTTGTTCAATTTCTTGAATCATTTCATCAGAAACTAACTCCATCTGAATTGGAAAAGAATGACTATCTTCATCATTTTTATAGGAAGAATGTTGATTAAGATAAAGTGTATTAATCTGAGCATATTCAAATAAGTAGCCACTCTTATTTTTTTGTACCAAAGGAAATTGGTTCGTAAGTCGCTTCTTACCCTTTATAATTAACAATACTTTCCCATATTTTTCTGTATTTGTTTCAAATTCTAAATATCCCCAAGTCTGTCCTGCTAATTGTAATTTATACTCAAACAAATCTGCTGACGCAAATGCAGTATCAATATGATTAGGTCGCGTCCATGCATAACCATTCGACACTATCATTGTCTCTCTTTTTTCTAGACGTTCATCGACATAATCTTTTTGACCTTTCATCAAAGTATCTACAATTTTTTGTGCCTTGAGCGAATCAAAGAGATCCTGATTTAACATAATTCTTCCTCCTCCGAATACTTTTTAATGAATTATATCATTTTCTTAAAGAAATTACTACAATAATTAGCTTTTTCTTAAAGTTTCATATCAGAGTAATTTGGCAAATGATATCTAAAACTAGCCTTTCTCCTGCAAAAGAAAAAGGAAAGACTTCCTTTT
>NZ_JBBJZX010000032.1:0-20694 GCF_038148935.1 Streptococcus pseudopneumoniae
ATATATATATATATATATATCAAGTGCTATTTCTAAAAAAGCTTGCAAAATTACTTCGACTCCAACTTTAGTCTAAATAAAAATCAAATGTAAAAAGAGGAGCTAAATTTATCTTTTCCTCCTCTTTCATCGTTCTTACTTTTGACCGTAATAAGCATTTGGTCCATGTTTACGTTGGTAGTGCTTTTCTAGGATGTACTGGGGAGCAGGTTCAACCCTTGGATTGATTTGCTCTGTGAAGCGATTCATCTTAGATACTTCCTCTAGTACAACAGAGTGATAGACAGCATTCTCTGGGTTTTTGCCCCAGGTGAATGGACCGTGATTGCGTACAACAATTCCTGGTACTTCAACCGGGTTAAGTCCGCGACGTTCAAACTCTTCTACGATAACTAGGCCAGTATCTTTTTCATAGGCTACTTCTACTTCGTCCTTGGTCAAACTACGGGCGCAAGGGATTGAACCGTAGAAATAATCCGCATGGGTTGTCCCGTAGAAAGGAATATCACGGCCTGCCTGAGCCCAACCAACGGCTTCAGTCGAATGGGTATGGACCACACTAGCAATCTCTGGCCAAGCCTTATATAATTGCACATGAGTTGGAAGATCAGAAGATGGTCTTAAATCTCCTTCTAGAACCTTACCATCCAGGTCAGTTACCACCATGTTTTCAGGGGTCAATTCGTCATAATCTACGCCTGATGGTTTGATAACAATGACACCGAGTTCGCGATTGACTTCCGATACATTGCCCCAGGTAAATTTAACAAGTCCATGTTTTGGCAATGATTGATTGGCATCACAGACTCGTTTACGCATAGCATTGATTACTTGATTCATCTTACATCAAACCTGCTTTCTTAATTAGTGGGTAGAGAAAATCTTGGGCCTCTTGAATAGCTGCGCGTGTTTCTTCTACAGTTTCACAATTTTCAGACCACATTTCGATTAGGAAAGGACCATTATAATTGGTTTGCTTTAAAATATCGAAAGCTTCTTCCCATTTGACACAACCTTGCCCAAAAGGTACATCTCGGAACTGGCCCTTTGAACTTTCTGTCACTGCATAAGTATCCTTGAGATGGAGAGCTGCGATGGCATGGTGGCCGAGACAAAATTCACTGTAGACATCATTATGCCAGGCAGATACATTACCAATATCTGGATAGACAAAGAGATAGGGAGAGTCAATTTCTTTCTCTATAGCCAAGTATTTTTCGATGCTATTGATGAAAGGATCATCCATAATTTCGATGGCAAGTACCACCTGAGCTTCTTCAGCCCAGTCACAGGCTTTTCTCAAATTTTTGATAAAACGTTGGCGTGTCTGAGGTGACTTTTCCTCATAGTAAACGTCGTAACCAGCTAGTTGAATCGTACGAACTCCCAAATCTTGGGCTAATTCGATACATTTTTTCATGAGTTCTAGAGATTTTTCCTCTAGAACTGGATCATTTGATCCCAATGGGTAGCGACGATGGCCTGAAAAACAGATAGAAGGAATACGAACACCAGTTTCATAGATTGCTTTGACAACTTCCAAGCGTTCTTCCTTACTCCAGTCAAGTCTTGCTAAACGCTCATCACGTTCGTCAATAGACATCTCGACAAAATCAAAGCCTAACTCCTTTGCAAAATTTAAACGTTCTAGCCAAGTAAAGTGTATCGGGGTTGCCTTTTCATAAATTCCAATTGGACGTACCATAGTTTACCCCCAAATTCGTTTGATTTCATCCTTGAAGGCACGCGCTGCTCCTGCTGGATCCACAGCCTCTGTAATTCCACGACCTGCGATAAAGGTAAAGACATCAACACCTTCAAAGAGTTTGAGAGTATCTACATCTAGACCACCTGTTACAGATACACGGAAGCCCATGTCAATGAGTTTTTTAACCTTATTAAGGTCTTTTTCACCCCAAGTTTCACCAGCAAGAAGAGCATCACGAGATTGGTGATAAATAGCTTGTGAGATACCTGCATCTAGCCAAAGCTGAGCTTGTTCAAAAGTCCAATCGCCATAAAGCTCGATCTGGATTTCGCCTCGTTCTCCTCGTTCAGTCTTGATAGCCTTTAGAGCTGCTTCCATAGTAGGGATGGTTGCACAACAGATACAAGTCATCCAGTCTGCTCCACGAACCGCATTATTTTTAGCAACTGTTCCACCAGCATCAGCACATTTTGTGTCTGCCACAATAATCTTATCCGGGAAAAGGCTACGCAAGACTTCAACCAGTTCACTTCCAACTTGAAGCAAGCAAACAGTTCCAGCTTCGATAATATCTACTTCCTGACCAACAGAAACAGCTGCTTTAATCGCTCCTTGCAAGTCTGAATGATCTAATGCAACTTGTAAATTAGGTATTCTTTTTGTCATTTCTTTATTCCTCTTTCTAACTTTCCAAATCCAATCCTTCGAGATAAGGGCTATCCTTAGATTCTTCAATCATAGCCAAGACATCTTCTTTAGTCTGGCAAGCCTGTAAACGTGCAATAGAATCTTCTAATTCAAACAAGGCAATGATTTGTGGAATGGCTACACTTGTGTGAATTTTTGAGCTTGTTGCAGCTAATGCCAATAAAACAGAGACCTCTTTCCCATCTGAAAATACAACCGGATTTTGTAAGGTAATCAATGAAAAGGCATCACTTTGCACACCCGCTTCAGGTCTAGCGTGGGGCATAGCCATACCTGGCATCAAGATATAGTAAGGGCCATACTCTTCAGTCGATTCAATGATAGCATCGTAATACTCTGGCAAAATTGCCCCACTTTCAATCAAGGGATCTACTGCTACCTTGACTGCTTCTTTCCAATCGTTAGCCTCTAACCCTAGTCGGATCGAGTCATTGTCAATTAAAGCTTGTTTTAAATTCATATCTGCCTCCTTTATTTAAAGAGGGAGAAGGACAGAAACGATAACTCTCAGTTTCTGTCCAGCCCCCTCCAACCTTTTACTGTAGTGCTTGACTGAGTTTTTCAGTGATTTCTTTATCATCCATCAAGTTGTCAAGCCCAATTAACTTCCCATTAGTTCTCCCTTCCAATTCTTGAATCAAATGAAGAGAAGCGATTACGATGTCATATCCTGCTGCTAAACCTTTAGCTTCACCGACACTGCATGAATTGACTGTAAAATCTGTTTGATTAAGCTTACGGAGAGCATTTTCAACCTTCATCTTGATAACCATTGATGAACCCATTCCATTTCCGCACGCTGCTAATACTTTAACCATTTTATTTCTCCTTTTCTAGATACTAAGCTTCTTCTTGAACTTCACCGTTGTAATATTTCTCTTTATCTTTTGCTTTGGCAAATTGAAGTTGAGGAATAACAAGCAAGAAGAGACACACAAGTACATAACCAACAATACCAAGGTATTTGAAGATATATCCAAATCCAAGCCATGGGAATTCAAAGTCGATATTTCCATGGTAACCACCATAAGATGCTAAATCAAGAAGAGCTACACAGAGAGCTCCTAAAGCAACTTGGAGAACACCTGAGATGAATGATAGGATAACAGCCGCTTTCCATCCGCCGCGTTTATCAGCGTAGACCGCAATGGCTGCATTGTCAAAGAACACTGGTACAAATCCTGTAATAATAAGAATCGGATTTTTAAAGACGATGAGCAAGACAATTGTGATCAATTGACCAATCAAACCAAAGGCAAATCCTGACAAGACAGCGTTTGGAGAACCAAATCCATAAGAAGCTGCAACGTCAACCGCTGGGAATGAGCCTGGCAACAATTTGTTTGAAATACCTTGGAAGGCGTTTGTCAACTCAGATACGAACATGCGGACACCTTGCATCAAAACGAACAAGTAAACTGAGAAGGTAAAGGCTGTTTGGATAATGTACATAAAGAAATCTTGTTTAGCAGGATTGAATAGAGTTCCTGAAGTGATGACTTCTTTATTAGACATAATGTCTGGACCCAAGATTAAAAGAATGGCTCCGAAGAATACGAGCATCAAAGTAGCAGATGCAACAACTGTATCGTGGAAGATTGAGAGGAACTTAGGTAATTTAAGATTATCTAAACTTTCTTCTTTCTTACCAAAGCGTCCTGCTATTTTATCTACAAACCAGATTGCAAATTGTTGTTGGTGACCAATCGCAAACCCACCACCACCAGTCAAGCGTTGAGTTGCTTCAACAGTCATATTTGAACTAACTGCCCAGTAAAGTCCACAGATGATACCGATTGCCGCTGTACCATAAGCATTGCGCAATTGTGGGACTAAGAATAGAACCATAAGAGATACGGTTGCAGCTTGTTGTACCATGATGTGCCCAGTAATAAAGAGGGTTCTTACCTTCGTAATCTTGCGAAGAGCTACGAGCAATATATTTATTCCGAAACCAATCAATAGAGCTGTAGTTGCAGTTCCAACAAAATCTGGAAACTCTGCTGCAATTTTGTTGTTTGCTGCAGCAAGTCCAAAGTAAGGGTCGATAACCGCTGCACCAATTTGGAATTTGTAGTTAAGGGCTGCTAAGATCGGACGGAAGGTTGTAACCAAACCACCCGCACCCACGTTGAGCAACATATACCCTACTGTTGCTTTAACAAACCCTGAGAAAACGTCATGGGCAGGTTTTTTCAAAAGTGCGTATCCTATTAGCACCAATAAACCTACAAAAAATGCGGGATTCTGCAAAATATTGCTAGAAAACCAATTTAGAACACTTGAAACGACTTCCATAATTGTTCTCCTTTTGAATTGTTTTTGTAAGTTTATTATATAATGCGAAAGCGCAAACAAAAAGACCAAGAATTACACAGCGGACTGTTCACTCTTGGACTGTATGATTTATGATGTTTTACAAATTATCTTATTTTCTCGTAGCTAGATAATAGGGAAGAATTTTAGAATAAGACTTCAATAAGCCTTCTACGATTTCTTCTTCAGACGAATTTTCTGTCATAGGAACATCTACCTTCACTAAAACTTTTCGGACTTCCTGATTGGATAGTTTATTTCTTAAAATTTGACGGTTCTCCTCAGTAGCCTCCCACCGTTGACTTTGACCATCAGAGTAGGCTAGATAATAAATTCCTTCTACCACTGGAACTTCTAATACCTTGGCTTGTTGCTCTAAGGTTTGCTCATCTTTCTTGCGCTCTATGAAACTGACTTCCAAAGAAATTCCAAAGTCAGCAGATGTCCCATACAAACGAAGAGCCAACATAGGTTCTGTCACTTTCCCCTCACTCTGTAGATAGACCCAAAAATGTGGTCGTAAACGCTGCGCTTGGTTCATCCACTGACTAGTCTGTTGCAGTTGCCATTCTGGATGACTTGCTTGAAAGGTTTTGGCCAGTTCTGTGAAAGCCTTTCGAGCCTCTTGACCTTTATGGCGGAATTCCAGCATTTTCTCTCGTTCTTCCCCAGCTTTATCTGGATTACGGTACTGTAAACCTGCAAAGTCTAGATAGTCTCTTATCTTATTCAACATCCGTTTAACCTCCTCTAGCTAGCAAAAAATCAGGATAAACCTGATTTTACTTATTCTGTATCTACAACGACATAGCGATTTGGCTCATCACCCTCAGAGTAACTAGTCACGCCATCCATACGTGAAATAATACGGTGGATAATCTTACGTTCGCTATTTGACATAGGATCTGTTTGATGGCTACGACCCTCTTCTAAAACACGAGTCGCCAATTTTTGCGCATAGGTCTGCAAGACTTCTGCACGGTGTTCGACATAATCATTGACATTGATTGTAATGTAGAAGGTTCTTGAATAGCGATTATAAAGATAATTTTGAGCCAACAGTTGCAAGGCCTTCAAGACTTTACCATGGTAGCCGATAATACGACCTGGTTCGTTAGTATCAATTTGCAAATTGATACTACGACGGTTATAATCATTTGAAAGTGTGGCTTCAACGTCCATGTCATCCACAATCGCTTGAACATAGGCAGTCACATCCGTAGCCACCTGGGCAATATCAAAGCTCGGTTCAACTTTCAAGCCCATCTCTGTCAAGTCTTGATTTTCAGTTTGGTCTCGCTCAGTTTCAAGGTCATCAGCGCCCGCTTCTTCCCTCATCGCTTCCTCGATTTGAAGTTCATTTAAAATCTCAATGTGACCAGTTTCTTCTAAGATAGTGCTGGCATGTCTTTCATGTTTTAAGATTTCAGCCTTGACTTCATCAGAAATACCTTGACCTTCCTCTTCAATCTTTTTAATCGCCTCTACAACATGACCCAAATCAACAGTTGCTTCACTGACTGTTTTAACAGGCTCATTCAAATCATTGATTTGTTTTGGAACTCCCTTTACAGCTTGTTGGTTTGCTTTGACAACAGTCGTTTCACTAATCGCTTCAATATCCACTTGAGCTGGTTTTTTACCAAATAAACCAAGAAAGCCTTTTTTCTCACGAGAAATGACTTTAATATGTGCCTTCTTCCTTGGAATATCTAATTCCTTCAATCCTTTTTGGATTGCTTCTTCAACAGTTGAACCTGTAAATACTACCATTACCAGATTCCTCCTTATTTTGTTTTCTGAGCCTTTTTCTTGGCTTTTCTTTTTCTATTTTCCAAATCTTTCTGTGCCTGAACTACCGCCTCTCGCTCTGCGATAATCTTGAATGGATTGTTCAAGAAATAGGTTTGCAAGACTTGGTAAGCATTGGACACTGCCCAGTAGAGAGCGACTCCGCTCGGAGCATAGACTCCAAAAACAAAGATCAAGACTGGAATCCCATACATCATCGCAGTTGTAGCCCCATTACGCTCAGACAAGGCTTTGTTGGACAGCCAAGTACTTAAAAAGGTAAATACTGCTGCTAAAATCGGGAGAACAAGGGTTGTATCTACACCACCAAGGTTAATCCATAAGAAATGACCTGTCTTCAAAAAGTCAACTCTTGAGAGAGCTTGGAACAAGGCCAAGATAACCGGCATCTGAATCAAAATCGGCCAAAGAGAATCTGACTGTCTGACACCCATTTCTTTAAAGACTTTACGCATTTCTTGCTCTAGCTTGGTTCTGCTTTCCATATCTCGACCTGGATATTGTTCTCGAAGCGCCTTAATACGTGGTTGAGCTTCCTGCATTTTTCTGGAAGCCACCATTTGCACTTGAAAGACTGGCAAGAGAACTGTACGAATCAAGACCGTAAAGAGAATAATCCCCACTCCGATACTGATATCAAACGATAAAAAGCGAATGATTTCCGCAAAGAAGTAAACAAATTTACTCCAAAAATCAGCCGAATCGGCTGTAATATCACTAGTTGCCCCATTAGTCGCACAGGCTGTCATGATCAATAGAGACAGACCTAGCAAACTAGTCAACTGTAGTTTCTCTTTCACTCCCATTTCCTTCCTGGTAAATCTTTGATAATTTTAATACGTGGAGTAGATTTTTCTCCATCTCTGCGTATTCCAAGGTTTCGACCCCTTTCCGAGCAATGACAACAAAGTCGACATCTTCTACCAGACTCCCTTTTGCATTCTGGATAATATGCCGAATCCGTCGCTTGATTTGATTTCTAGTGACGGCATTCCCCAGTTTCTTGCTAACTGATAGACCTACTCGAAAATGGTTTTTCTGGTTTTCTAATTGGTAGACAACAAATTTGCGATTGGCAAAACTTGTCCCCTCCTTGAAAATCGCCTTAAAATCTTTCTCTCTTTTTACACGAAAGTTTTTCTTCAAAACTCAACTCCATCTATTAAATTACTACTATTATACCATATTTTTCAAAAAAGCCAATCATAGCAAGGTTTTGGACAATTTCATCAGAAAAAGGAGCCGGAAAATCTCTTTCCCAACTCCTTGTCCTAAATATTTTTTCTAGTTTTACTTATTTTTTCAAGCGTTCAACGTCACGGGCAATGACCAATTCTTCATCAGTTGGAATAACCAAAACACGGATTTTCGCTGCATCTGTTGAGATGTCTCCTGTCACACCAAAGACATTCTTTTCATCATCAACATCACAACCAAACCACGAAATTCCTGAGATTACATCACGACGGAAATTCGCTGCATTTTCACCGACACCTGCTGTGAAAACAATGGCATCTGCTCCATTTAGCACTGCAAGGTACTGACCGATATGTTTTTGGATACGGTCAACATACATTTCATAAGCCAAGCTAGCGTCGTGATTCCCTTCTGCTACAGCTGCTTCTATATCGCGCATATCGCTAGAATTAGCAGAAACTCCCAAAAGACCTGATTCACGATTCAGAACACGACTAATATCTTCTGGTGTGTTAAAATCATCTGTATATTGCATTAAGTAAGGAATGATAGCTGGATCAATGTCCCCTGTACGAGTTCCCATCATAATACCCCCCAGAGGAGTGAAGCCCATAGAAGTGTCGACAGACTTACCAGCTTTCACAGCTGTAATTGAGCCTCCGTTACCAATATGACAGGTAATCAACTTCAAGTCTTCTAATGGACGTCCCAAGAGTTTTGCAGCTTCTCCTGCTACAAACTGGTGACTTGTACCGTGGGCACCATATTTACGAACCTTGTTTTCTGTGTAATATTTTGTTGGTAGAGGGTAGCGATAAGCTTTCTCTGGCATACTTGTGTGGAAGGAAGTATCAAAAACAACTACACTGGTAATGTCTGGCAACAATTCCTTAAAGGCACGAACACCTGCTGCATTGGCTGGATTGTGGAGAGGAGCCAACAAGCTCAACTCTTCAACTTTTTCTAAAACATCTCCTTCAACAACTGTTGATTCTTTGAAATATTCTCCACCGGCAACAACACGATGTCCAACACCTGTAATCTCGTCATAAGCCTTGATAATATCGAAACGAATCAAGTCATCCAATAAAATTTTAACGGCTTGTGTATGATTTTCAATATCCAAAATTTGTTGCTCAGAACGGCCGTCAAATTTTACAGTTGAAATTGAATCTTTCAAACCGATACGTTCAATCAAGCCTTTCGCCAATACTTTTTCTTCTGGCATTAAGTATAATTGCCATTTTAAACTTGAACTTCCTGCATTGATTGCGATTGTTTTTGTCATTATCAATTACCTCTTTTAAGCGTTTTCAACTATTATAACAAAATCTATTTTATATTTCAGTACCTTGAGTCCATTTTTGAAAATTTTCTTTAAATTTCATTAAAACACTTGCATCTTGCAAGCTAGTAAGTGGATAAACAAAGGGTTCTACTGCTATTTCACTTTTCTTCTGTAGGATAAAAATAGTCTTAGATTGTTTGGCATTGGCAAAGAGATTTTCAGGCAGACTAATCATAGCAACCAGACTGGCCTCTTCTTTCAACCATCCTTTCAACAAATCACTTTGAGGACTGGTCAACAAATCACTCGGAGCTAGAAAAATAGCGTATCCGTCTGACTTGAGATACTTAAGTCCTTGTTCCATGAGCAAGTGATGGGCGTAGGTATGTTCTTGACTAGAAGCAACTTGATGACGCGACGCAACGACATCATCAGGATAATAGCCAACAGGCAAGTCGCTGATGACCACATCACTTTCTTTGAGCATCTGTGGACGAACGGCATCTCCTTGGACAAAGCCAGCCTGCAAACCAATTACATCTGCCATACTAGCCGCCAAATCAATCAGCAAATCATCCACTTCCATTCCCAAATAATCCACCTTTTTATCAAGCGAGGTCAAGAAAGTAGCGCCTAGAATTCCCATCCCAGAACCCATTTCGAGGATAGTGATGTCCTCCTCTTTAAACAACTCTTCCACAATAAACACCAAAAGCAAAGCAATAGCATCTGGTGTAAACTGGTGATTGGCCTGTAGGGGCTCTGTCTGCCCAGCCTTCATCAAGAGAAACTGGTAGGTCTTGAGCCATTCTTCTTTGCGTAGTGCTAAACGCTTAAGAGCCTGATTGTTGTCTTTGACCTGCTCTAGCTCAGTTTCACCATCCAGATAGATGCTGTTTTGCTCCACCAAGGCGTCATAAAAGTTGGTCGCCAAATCACTTTGGATGACTTGGACATTATCTAGTAAATAGGTATAAGCTTGTTCAATTTTTTCAAAATCCATATTCCTATCTTATCAAATTTCCCTGCTTTTTTCCATCCTTATAAAAAATCACTCCCTGACTAGGCGAGTGATTTTGGGGCTACTGTTAAAAAGAGTTCTGAGTAATTTCCTTGAAACAGGTCCTCAGCACTATAGAGGATCTGACTATCAATGCTCGAAAAACCAAACTGGGCTAGCTTGTTTTCCAGTTCAGCCAATTCAAATCCATGATGGTTAGCTTCTGTCTTGGTAAAATCAGCAAGTAGGAGTTGCCCATCTTCCCTCAAATGCTGATGAAACAGTGAGAGAGCCACATCCACATCAGGCATATGATGAAGAACCCGACAAACAACAATGAGATCAAACTCTTTCTCCAAGGGTTTTTCCAGTAAATCTTGCTCCAAAAACTGGATATTCTTGATTTCTTGTCGCTCCGCTTTCAAACGAGCTTGCTCCAGCATTTTCTCCGAAATATCCACCAATGTTACAGACTTTACTTGTTTGGCCAGAGGCAAGGCTAATAGCCCCGTCCCTCCACCGAAATCCAAAATTTCTTTGTCTGATAGAAGATCAATCTGTTTCTCGACTGCTTGACAAACCAAGTTTGCAAGAAAGATATTTTTAGGGGAATTGAAAGTTTCTGCTTTGTGGTTAAAATCATGTTTCATATTTTTAGTTTAGCACAAAGTAGCTTGATTAGCTAGGAATTCTCTTTCTTTTCAGGCTTCTCTTCTGATTTTTTCTTCTCCGCTTTTTCGCTTGAATCAGTCGCTACCTCTTCCTTTTTATCCTTTTTCTCTTCTTTGATTTTGACTGAAGGAAAGATGAATTCATATTGTCTCTTAGGCGTACGAACCCTTGTCACCAAGTTTGTTTTCTTATTTTGATAACTCACCTGACCCAGATTAAAGGTCTGTTCCCCACTTTCTTGCTCGGCTTTATCCTTGGTTCGTTTAGCCATGGCAAAAGCAACCAATTTTTCTTTATTCAAAGCATAGTCTTGATAGTGAGCGACCTGTCGGTTCAAGTAAAATTGTAACAAAAGACTAAAAATGGCTGCTATGGTGACTGCATAGAGGAGAACTCCTGCCTTAACTTTTTTCTTTTTCCACACGATAGATGAACTCCCTTTCTAAGCCTTTTTGAAACTGGAAACGAAAACGAACCACTTGATTTTCCTCTGTAATCTGTGCGGATTTGAGTCCATAAACCATGGGCTGATAACCTCGTCCACTGGCATCGGTTTTCCGAAAATCGTCCGATTTAGACTTACCTATCGCAATTTCCTTGCCATCCTGCTTCATATAGAGGCGATTGCCTTCTACTTTTTCGAACTGCGAACGGTCTAATTCTGCCTCCAGCTGGTCCACAAACAAGAGCCACTCTTTTTGCTCGCTTTGTTGCTGGTAGCGAACTTCTGAAATGAGGAGCTGACTCATGGCCTGAAAGAGGAGTATGCTTCCACTGATGACAATGAGGGCAATCAGGGATTCTAATAAGGTAAAAGCCTTAACCTTATGGCTCTTTGATTGCCAAAAACTGTTCTGAACCATGGTAGACCTCCAATCCCTTTTCACTAGAAAACACCTGAATCTCAACTCCGTTGATGTTTACCTGATTTTGACCTGTCTGCAGAGCCATCTTAGCTACCCTCAAGACTTCTTCCTTTTGCAAGATTTTTGCTTCTTCTTGTCTATTTTTCTGAATTTGTCCCAAAAGGAGGGTCGCAATACTGGCAAAGATAGCTAGAGCAACTACTGCTTCCAGTAAAATCACTGCCCTAATTTTTTGTTTCTTTAATGCGTTTAATTTTTCCATTTCCTAAATATAATTGATAACGAATCGCTCCTTTACTGGTCTGAAATTCAACCTTAGCCAGGGACGAATTGCCCCCAAATCGGTCAAATGTGATACTTTGTCCCGATGGTGCCTGAATTCCTTTAGGAACTGTCAACTTTTGACTGCCATTGCTAATGGTATGTCCGTCTATGCTCAAACTTGTCTTTTGCTGACTGGCTACACTGCGTTTTTGGGTTTCCCGATAAAGTTCTTCAAACTCCATAAAGAAAATCTGCTCCTCTACCGCCGCAAAAGTGGACTGGACAGAACCAGACAAACCCAAGGCAAGGATACTCACAAGTCCCAAAACCAAGAGACTTTCAAGCATGGTAAAGGCCTTAATCATTGACTTTACGATTTGCTCCTCCATTTTTATCATGGTATTCTTTATAGGCTTTAGCCTGTTCTTCCGTGATGCGCCCATCTGCTTGTAACTTACTTAGGCTAGCCTCTTCATTTTTATCTAAACTATAAAGCTCTGCCTGACTTTCCACCACCTTAACAACAGCAGCTTTTCCTTTGTCATTGACCGCCTCTTTTTGCTTGGTCAGATTAGGTACAAAGAGCAAGAGAAGCACGCTGATGATGAGCAAGACCACCAACATCTCCACAAGTGTAAAAGCCTTTACTTTCGCTTTTTTCAAGAATGTCATCATTTTTTTCATGTTAAAAATTTACCTCCATATTTTGATACATGGGCATGAGCATTGCCGCATAAAGTAAAACGATAATCAGAGCCACAAAGATAAAAACCAGTGGCTGCACCAGATTCATGGTGCGGTTGACTCGGGTAAAAAATGCTTCCCAAGTTTTTTCAGCATAGATTTCCAACTCACTCCCCAGCTTAGACTTGACTTCCCCATACTCGATAATGAGACTCAACTCCTTTTTAAAGAAAGGATAGGTTGCTATGGTTTGAGAAAATTCCCGACCATTTTGCAGAGCTTGAGCTAGATCTTGACCGATTTCTTTAAATAGCTGAGAGCCTTGTTCCTGCATAATCTGAAAAATCTGCGTCAGCTCCATCCCCTGCGAAATCATATTACCCCATTCACGCGCGTAATAGGCTGTCAAATAGGTCTGTACAAAGATTCCAAAGAAGGGAAGGCATGCTAAGATAGAAAAGATACGCATCTTAGAACTTCTTTTATAAAAAGTTAGTACTAAAAGGACACCTACTGAAACAAACCCTACCATTCCTAGAAAAATTTGTGGCAGATTACCAATAATTTGGGTGGCAATATTGCTACTATCCAGTTGTGGTAGTAGGTAGTTTCGCAGTCCCAGCATAATTAAGAGAAGAAAACCCAGCAAAATCAAGGGATAGGTCGCTACTTCAATTAATTTTTTCTTGACCTTGGCCAGATTGTCCAGATATTCTTCTATCTTTCCCAAACTCAGGTGGAGATTCCCATGAACTTCAGCTAGGGATAACTGAATGACAATAGCACTTGAAAAGCCCAAACTTTCCATCATTTCTGAGAATGATTTTCCCTGAGACAAACCTGTGCGCATCTGGGTCACGCACTGCTTGTCCAACAAGGCACTCCGATCTAAAAAGGAAATGGTCTCCACCAGATGAAAACCGCTGGAAAAGAGATTGTTAAACAAGGTGATGATATTTTTTTGCTTAGCTGTAGCTAATTTTTTCCGTTTCAGCCTGAAGACTTGTGATATGTCCATCTTTAAGAAGCTGGTCAATTTGTTCATTCCAGCTATTTGACTGGTGTTCTTGATAGTCTTTGTTTGCAAAGTCAACAATTCCTCCTCCCCCGATTAATCTCTGATAGCAGACTCCTTGCAGAACGACTGCTAATTCCTCCTCACTCACACCCAACTCCAGCAAGCGTTCATAAACACCTCGGATACTCTTGGCATGAATGGTTGAAAAGACTGTCGCCCCTGTCAAGCTGGCTCTGACCACTGCACGCGCCGTTTCGCTGTCTCGAATTTCTCCGATAATCAAGAGGTCAGGACGATGACGCAAAGAAAGTTTGATTAGATTTTCATAGGTTAGTCCAATCGCCTCATTCAACTGCAACTGTAGCATATCCTCTTGTTTGATTTCTACCGGATCTTCAATGGACATGACTTGTTGTCCCTTAAAAAGAGACTTGGCTAATTCGTGCATCAGGGTCGTCTTGCCACTGCCGACTGGACCAGCAAAAAGATAGAGTCCTCGTTGCCTGTACTGCTTGCCCAATTCTTCAATATCCTGAAACCAAAAATGCAAATCCTGCTCCTCATCGTGCAACAAGCGAATAACTAAACTCTCATGACCTCGATAATCGCCTACGGTAGATAAACGTAGGGACGCCATCTTCTGTTCATAGGCATAGTCGCAGGAGCCTAGCTGACTACGTCGCTTTTCTCCCACATTCATACCCGCCACAAACTTGAAATGACTGATAACGGCCGCAAATTTTTCAAAATCATAGCAACCAATTTTACAGCGCTCGTCTCCCACCCTCATATGAAGCTCATAGGCGTCTAACTTAGGGACAAAATAAATGTCTTGCGCCCCTTTTTTCCGAGCTGAACGAATGATTTCTTGTGCAATTTCTTGAACCATACTTACCTCCTCACCTATACTATTCGCAAAGATTTGGAAAAAATAAAAAAGCAACTCCCAAAAAGTTACTTTTTCTCTATTTTAATTTCATACGGCAAGAACGGTGCCTTTCCTGACCAGTTTGTTTTTCATAGCCTGGGCGTAGTTTTTCATCTGGAATAACCTGCTCATCCTGCAAAAGAGCCAAAGAATGGTATTGTTGTAAATACTCATCACATTCATCACACCAGCGTTGGTCTTCTGGGTCCCAAAAAATGGTCATCAAGTCGCTTCTACTTTTATAAAGAGGGGATTCTTGTTCCAGTCTAAACCAGCAAGTTTTGTAGTATTTGAGAGCATCATAATACTGGTCAAATTTCTTACTTGCTACAATATCTTCTTCCCAACCTTCTAAGAACCACCACGGTTCAAAATCTCCGTACATTTCTATAACACGATACATATTCATTCCTCTGTACCGTATATTATAACCAATTCCGCCAGACAAGGAAAGAAATATGCTCATTTCTTAATTTTTCGATAAAAAATCCAGCCATCTGATGGATGACTGAATTTCTATTTGCTTATGTTCAAAAATCTTTTTACTACTTAGGCTTCTGAGATATCGTTTTCGATGATGACCTTAATAGCATGGTGGTCTGCTGCCTTACCGAAGACTTCATAGGCTTTTTCAATTTCACTGAGTTTGAAATAGTGAGTGACCAATTTTTCTGGTTCAATCTTATGACTTTCAAGAGCTTTCAACAATTGTGGAGTGGTATTTGTAGATACCAAACCAGTTGTTACATTGATGTTGCGGATCCAAAGTTTGTCCAAATCGAATTCAACTGGTTTACCATGTACTCCACAGTTGGCAACAGTTCCATCTACACCAATAATCTTTTGACAGAAGTCAAATGTTGCAGGAATACCAACAGCTTCGATAGCAACATCTACACCACGACCATCTGTCAAATCATAAATTTCTTTAATGGCTTTTTCAGGGTCTGAAGAATTAACCTTATGAGTCGCACCGAATGATAAAGCAGTTTCCAAGCGGTTATCGTCTAAGTCCACCATAATCAATTTAGCTGGTGAATAGAATTGAGCTGTCAAGAGAGCAGCCAAGCCAACTGGACCTGAACCAATAATGGCTACACTACAACCAGGTTCTACTTTCCCTTTCAAGACACCAATTTCATATCCAGTAGGCAGAATGTCTGATAGCATAACCAAAGCTTCATCTGACAAGTCTTCTGGAGTGTGGTAAAGAGTGTTATCTGCATGAGGGACACGTAGATATTCAGCCTGCATACCATCAATCAAGTGACCGAAAATCCAGCCCCCTTCGTCTTCACAGTGGGCATAAATTCCTTTTTTACAGTAGTAGCATTTGCCACAGGCACAGACACAAGAAATCAAAACCTTGTCGCCTTTTTTGAAGTTCGAAACTCCTTCTCCAACTTCTTCAACAATCCCAATTCCTTCGTGACCAAGAATGGTACCACTTTGGCAAGCCGGAACATCCCCTTTGATAATATGGAGGTCTGTTCCACAAATAGTGGTTTTTACGATACGCACAATAGCGTCTGTTGGCTTGCGAATCACTGGTTTGTCTACATCAACAAAAGAAGCAAGTCCTGGTTTAACATAAGTATAAGCTTTCATAAAGCACTCCTCCGTTTTTTTATTTGTACTATTTACAATGTAATTGTAAGCCTTTTCATTTGTTTGTTCAAGCTTTTTTGTGATTTTTTTAACTTTTTCATTTACCGGTAAAGTACCATACATAAAAAAGCAGAAGCTAGTCTCTAACTTCTGCCTTCTCTCTTATGCTTGATAACGTTTCACACCATCTAGATAGGTAGCTACCAATTCCAAATCTTTATCTAGTACGATAAAGTCCGCGTCATAACCTTCACGGATTTGGCCACAGACATCATCGATGTGAACAGATTTAGCTGGATTGAGGCTGGCCATCATGACTGCTTCATGCGGATTTGCAATACCCCATTCGACCACATTCTTCAAACCATCCTTGAGTTTGAGGATAGAACCTGCCAAATTGCCTGTCGATTTGAGACGTGCAGTTCCATTGGCAACCACTACTGGAAATTCTCCCAACATATAGTCACCGTCTTCCAATCCACCAGCTGTCATACAGTCTGTGATAAGAGCAATATTTTCTGTTCCTTTTTGCTTAAGTAAAATCTCACAAGCTTTTGGATCTACGTGATAACCATCACAAATCAATTCTGCGTAAGTATGTGGGAGCTCATACATAGCTCCTACCATACCTAGTTCGCGGTGTGTTAAACCACGCATCCCATTATAGGCATGTACCCATACACTAGCTCCAGCATCAACTGCCTTCTTAGCTTGTTCAAATGTCGCATCTGAGTGTCCAAGTGCAACTGTCACACCTTCACCTGTAATAGTACGTACAAAATCTTCCACCCCATCACGTTCTGGTGCAATAGCGATTTTATTTAGCATCCCTTTTGCAGCATCCTGCCAAGAATGAAACTCCTCAACACCCGGGTCTCTCATATAAGTTGGATTTTGTGCCCCCTTAAAAGTTTCTGTGAAATATGGACCTTCATAATAAATCCCACGAATCTTAGCACCTGTTGCTTCTTTATAATGGTTTCCAAGATTTTCAGTGACTGCAAGCAATTGCTCATAAGTGGCTGTTAAAGTTGTGGGCAAGAAACTGGTAACACCGGTACTAAGAAGTCCTTCACTCATAGTATGCAATGTACCTTCAATATTGTTGTCCATCACATCTACACCTGCATATCCATGAATATGAGTATCCACAAGACCTGGTGCAATGCTATAACCAGTATAGTCAAGAACCTCTGCTCCTTCAGGAATTTGATCCACATGTTTCCCAAATTTGCCATCAACAAGTTCTAAGTACCCACCGCGACGAATGCCAAATGGATAGAAAAACTGATCCGCTTTAACGTAATTAGGCATAATAATGACCTCCTTAAAAGATTACTTTTGATATTTATTATGTCAATTACATTATAAACTTTTCTGATTCATTTGTAAATGGTATAGACCTATTTTCTAGAGATATTTTAAAAGAGCTGGATTTCTCCAACTCTTCTCTTTTTAATACAAGTTATTTTGATTTGACCGGCTTGTCTTGAGCTGTTTGCAAGGCTGTGGCAATCGTATCTGCATACAATTTAGCTCCTGCTTCAATAGTGCTAGTGTCACTTCCGAAATGGACTTGGTCTGTTCCTGCCCAGATTTCTGGATGTTCCTTAGCAGCTTGATTCCAATCTGCTATCGTGATGTAAGGAGTCTTCTCTGCCAATTCTCTCATATAGGCAGCCTCCTTCTCAACGATTGCATAGGTCTCTTTTGTCTTATCCCCCTCATAAGGAGTCACCAAAACCATATGGTGGCCCTTAGGAAGATTTTTTACGATACTATCCCAGTCTTCCTTGTAATTTTCAGGATTATTTACCCCAGTCGCAATGACCACCATCTTAGGTAAAAATTTATTCTGGCTATTGTTTAGCATGATTTCATTGGCAGTCTTGGTTGTTCTGCTGACCTGCGCGTTAATTTGTGCTCCAGGAAGAGCTGTCTGCAGGGCTGTATTTGCCCTTAAAGCCACTGAATCACCAATTAACATAGTACCATCAGCAATCCCCAAACTATCAGCTTCTGCTCGTTCTGCCATCACTTTTGTTTGGGCAATATTACTAGCAGCTTGCTTCAAGCCATTGACAGTTAAGTCTGTCTCAAACGCTCCCACTTGTGGTGCCATCAAAGTCACTAAAAAGACAATGAAGGCCAAGATTCCTGTACTCGCTGCAAGGATTGTGTGAATGTGAGGCAGAGGACGAAGAGTTTGTAAAACAGGTGTGTTCTTGCCTGCAATCCAAGGTTCCAATATATAAAATGAAAGACTAGAGAATCCATAAGAAAAAATCAAAGTCAGTAACACAGCAAGAAGATTTGATGTCAATTGTGAGAAAATAATGTAGAAAGGCCAATGGAAAAGATAAACCGCATAGCTAGTATCCGCTAAAAAGCTGATAATCTTTGGCTCCTGTACGTTAGGAGTCTTTTCATGCAAGACACGCGCCGCCAGAATCATAGCTAGGGCTGCAAGACTGGCAAGCAAGAAGCCAATAAGATAGGCAAAGAGATAGGTAAATTTGACAAAGAAAGTCAAAATGAGTAAGAAGCCAAAACCTCCTCCAAAAACTAAAAGGGTCTTGCGTAAATCCCAGATTCTACCCAACTGCTTAACTAAAGAAGTTGTCTGACGAACACCTACAATCGTTGCTAGAATACTTCCCAAAAAGAATGGATAGACATGAGTTAAACTGGAGAAGTAAACAGAGGAATAAGAGTTTACTAGAAAACTACCAATAAACATGGAGAAGAAACTAATCAAGAAGGCAGTAGCAGACAAGAGAAAAACCATTCCTCTCAACTGACCATTTGATTTAGCCTGTTTGGATAAGAACCAAACTGCCAATCCCCATAGAATATAGTAGTGAACCTCAACAGCCAAGCTCCAATTATGAACAAACAAATGAGGAATGAACTGAGATTCATAACTCCCACCTGTTAGGAGTTCATAGAAGTTGGTCATAAAGCCTAAGACACCCGCAATCTGACCTCCAATTCCAGCCACATAGTCTTGGCGAACTAGGAAGGTAAAGGGCATGGTTACCAAGACCATCAAAACCACAGGTGGCACAATCCGATAAAAGCGTCTCCTAAAAAATCCAATCAAGTCAATCTCATGATTTTTAGAAAACTCTTCGATGAGTAGAGCCGTAATCAGAAAACCTGAAAATGTGAAAAAGACATCTACCCCGAAAAATCCTCCAGGAAAGATTGTCTGAAAGAAATGATACAAGAGTACCAATAGTAAACCTGTAATCCTAATCAAGGAAAACCATTTAATGCGCATACGAGTTTATTCTTCCTTTCATTGTACACTTTATTCTATCAAAAAAAGAAGAAAAATCCCAAGAGAAAACTTAGGATTTTTAGCTTATATCAATTCCATTTTAGAAATTACGCCCTGATTTATTATAGCCATATTTTTCAACAAAATACTCACGGAATTCCAAGAGATTGTCATCCATGATGGCTTGTCGCACTTGCTTCATCAGGTTAAGTAAGAAGTAAAGATTGTGGTAGCTAGTCAAGCGGATACCAAAGGTTTCATCAGCCTTGAGCAGGTGACGAAGATAAGCGCGTGTATAGTTCTTACATGTGTAGCAATCACATTCAGGATCCAGTGGCGTAAAGTCCTCAGCAAACTGAGCATTTTTTACAACCAAACGTCCCTGACTAGTCATACAAGTCCCATTACGAGCGATTCGAGTCGGCAAGACACAGTCAAACATATCTACACCACGAATCACCCCATCAATCAAGCTATCTGGCGCTCCCACACCCATCAAATAGCGAGGTTTGTTTTCTGGCAACAACTGAGTTGTGAAGTCCAAGACCGCATTCATCTCTTCGTGGGTTTCTCCCACTGCCAAACCACCGATAGAGTAGCCTGGGAAGTCCATGCTGACAAGGTCATGAGCTGATTGGCGACGCAAATCTTCAAATCCAGCCCCCTGCACAATTCCAAACAAACCTTGGTCATGCGGACGACGATGAGCCTTCAAACCACGCTCAGCCCAACGGCTGGTACGCTCGATTGATTTCTTAACGTAGTCATAAGGTTGATAAAACTGGGGACATTCGTCAAAGGACATCATGATGTCTGAGCCCAGATTGTTCTGAATAGAGATAGCTTTCTCCGGAGACAAGAACATCTTAGACCCATTGAGATGGTTTTTAAAAGTTACGCCTTCTTCTGTGATATTCCGGCTATCTGCTAAAGAATAAACCTGGAAACCACCACTATCTGTCAAGATAGGCTGGTCCCAATTCATGAACTTGTGGAGACCACCTGCGCGTGCGATGAGTTCATCTCCAGGACGAAGCCAGAGATGATAGGTGTTTGACAGGATAATTCCCGAACCCATCTCCTTCAATTCTTCAGGCGACTGAGTTTTGACAGTGGCTTGTGTCCCAACTGGCATAAACATAGGTGTCGGGAAGGTACCGTGGGGAGTGATGATTTCTCCCAGACGAGCTCCTGTGTGTTTTTCTTTCTTAATCAAACGATATTTGATTGGTGAATCTGACATTTTTTACCTCCGAAGCTGGGAAAGACAGTCCCAGTTCATACTTTGTGCCCAAGGGCATACTGTATGATTTTATCAAAAAAAGTAGGAACTGTCACGAAC
>NZ_JBBJZX010000033.1:0-20469 GCF_038148935.1 Streptococcus pseudopneumoniae
ATAAAAGAGCGAGGCTGATTTTGTAAATATTTTTTACTTAAAAATTTAAAGCGGGCGTTTATTTGGCATGCCAGCCTTACGTGGGTATTTGTTGGGCGTTTCTTTTTTCTTTTCTACCACTGTGATGTAGCGCGGATCTCCATTTGGTAGGGCGTAGCTGAGATTGTCTTCGACCTTACTAAAAAGGAGGTTGAGGGCATTCTTAGCTTCTAATAATTCCTCAGGCGCATTGCTGGCCTTGAGTGCTAATAGTTTGCCACTAACTTTAAGGTAGGGGATAGTCAATTCAGACAAGACCTGCATACGGGCAACCGCACGAGCTGTTACAAAATCATAGTGAGCACGGAAGTTCTTGTCTTGGGCAAAATCCTCGGCACGTCCATGGTAGAAATGAACATCGTCCAAATCCAGTTCTTGGGCCAAAAGTTGCAGGAAGTTGATGCGCTTATTGAGTGAATCAATGATGGTCACATCTAGCTGAGGATAGAGAATTTTCATCGGCAGACTAGGAAATCCTGCCCCAGCTCCAATATCAAGCAATTTGATATTTTCATTTGAAATCAAGCCTTGAAGGATGGGTGCAATCGAATCGTAAAAATGTTTGAGATAAACTTCATCCTTGTCTGTAATAGCTGTTAGATTAATTTTTTCATTCCATTCGACCAAGAGTTCAAAATAACGTTCAAATTGTTTTTTTTGCTGGTCCGAAAGTGGAAGATTCTGCTCGGCAAGCAAGTTGTAAAATGTTTCTGGTTTCATAGTTATTTCCTTCTTTAGTATCATCTTATTTTACCACAATCATAAAAAATTTGATATACTGGTACTAATCTAAAAGTAGAAAGGACTTATATAATGACTTGGATTATTCTTGGAGTTGTCGCTCTTATTATTATTTTTGTGATTGTTAGCTATAACGGTTTGGTTAAAAATCGTATGCAAACCAAGGAGGCTTGGAGCCAGATTGATGTTCAGTTGAAACGTCGAAATGACCTCTTGCCAAACTTGATTGAGACTGTAAAAGGTTATGCCAAATATGAAGGTTCTACCCTTGAAAAGGTGGCAGAACTACGTAACCAAGTGGCGGCAGCGACTTCACCAGCAGAAGCTATGAAAGCTAGTGATGCCCTTACTCGTCAGGTTTCAGGTATTTTTGCAGTTGCAGAAAGCTATCCAGATTTGAAAGCTAGTGCCAACTTTGTTAAATTGCAAGAGGAGTTGACCAATACAGAAAATAAAATTTCTTACTCTCGTCAACTCTATAACAGTGTTGTCAGCAACTACAATGTAAAATTAGAAACTTTCCCAAGCAATATTATCGCTGGAATGTTTGGATTTAAAGCAGCAGATTTCCTTCAAACACCAGAAGAGGAAAAGGCAGTTCCTAAAGTTGATTTTAGCGGTTTAGGTGACTAAGATGTTGTTTGATCAAATTGCAAGCAATAAACGAAAAACCTGGATTTTGTTGCTGGTATTTTTCCTACTTTTAGCTCTTGTTGGCTATGCGGTTGGTTACCTCTTTATGCGGTCTGGGATTGGTGGTTTGGTTATCGCACTGATTGTCGGCTTTATCTATGCCTTGTCCATGATTTTTCAATCGACAGAGATTGTCATGTCCATGAATGGAGCGCGTGAGGTTGATGAGCAAATGGCACCAGACCTCTACCATGTAGTGGAAGATATGGCTATGGTCGCTCAGATTCCTATGCCCCGTGTTTTCATCATTGATGATCCAGCCTTAAATGCCTTTGCGACAGGTTCTAACCCTCAAAACGCAGCGGTTGCTGCGACTTCAGGTCTCCTAGCTATCATGAATCGTGAAGAACTAGAAGCTGTTATGGGACATGAAGTCAGTCATATTCGTAACTACGATATTCGTATTTCGACTATTGCTGTTGCCCTTGCTAGTGCTATCACCATGCTTTCTAGTATGGCAGGTCGTATGATGTGGTGGGGTGGAGCAGGTCGCAGACGAAGTGACGATGATAGAGATGGAAATGGTCTTGAAATCATTATGCTCGTGGTTTCTCTACTAGCTATCGTGTTGGCTCCTCTCGCTGCAACCTTGGTGCAACTAGCTATTTCTCGTCAGAGGGAATTCCTAGCTGATGCTTCCAGTGTTGAGTTGACGCGCAATCCTCAAGGAATGATTAATGCCCTACGTAAGTTAGACAATAGTAAACCCATGAGTCGTCCTGTCGATGATGCCAGCAGTGCACTTTATATCAATGATCCTAAGAAAGGTGGAGGGTTCCAAAAACTCTTTTACACCCACCCACCTATTTCAGAACGGATTGAACGTTTAAAACATATGTAAAAAGAATCCAGAGGTCATCTCTGGATTTTTACTATGTTGCAAATTTATAAATCGTCTAAATTAACTACCTCCAAACCATGTTCTGTCAAGCGATAGATGCATGAACAGACCTCTTTTAAGAAACGACGGTCATGCGAAACAGTGATGATACCGCCTGGATAGGTTGCAAAGAGTTTTCTGATTTGGGGTTGAGAAGTTGGAGAAAAGTTTCGTGTAGGTTCATCCAGCAGGAGAAAGTTTGGTTTACGCAAGACTAAATCCAAAAGCAGGAGTTTACCCTGCTGCCCGCCAGATAAGGAGAGAATTTGATGCTGCATTTCTGGATAACTGAAATTGAGACTAGCTAAGTGAGATTGGATTTTTTGTAGTTCCTCTTTTTCTCCAGTTTTGCTGAGGTAGGCTATTGGGGATAAATCCAGTTGCAGTTTTTTGTGGTAATCTTGTGGTATAAAACCAAGCGAAATCTCTCTTTTATCATTCAGAAGTTGTTGTAATTTGGCTAACAGAGTTGATTTCCCAATACCATTTGGGCCGATGATACCGATTTTTTCTTGTCCACGGACAGTTAGTTGTAGTTTTTGAACCAAAACTCGGTCGCCAATGGCCAAATTTTCCTTTTCCAGTTGGATTAAGACTTTAGAAACTGGTAATGACTGTATATCTGAGAAGAAAAGTCTGATTTCTTCCTCTTCAAGTGGTTTTTGAGTCATGGACTGAGCTATCTTTTCAATGCGTTTTTCTTGAGAGAGAACATTTTTCATCTTTTTAGCCAATAGGCGACCGGCAGTACTATCTTTAGTAGCTCGAAGTGCAGTTTCTACATTTTGCTTGACTCGGCGATGTTTTTCCATGGTTTTATCGTAGGCTCTTTGATCGTTGGCAGCTTGCTGACTTTGTCTGACAAAATTAGCCTGTCTCTGCTCACTATAGCTCTCATAGTCTAAATGCTCTACTAGAGTTTCAGCTTCTTTTCGGTGCTTGACCAGTCGCAAGTGGACAATAGTATCTGCCGTTTCAGAAAGAAAGTCTTCATCATGGGAGATGAAAATAACAGTTTGCCTGGTCTTTTGAATCTGACCTTTTAGCCAATCAACCGTCTCAAGGTCTAGGTCGTTTGAAGGTTCATCTAAAAATAGAATCTCAAAGGGTTTAGCTAACTCATGGATGAGCTGAATTTTCAAAGATTCGCCGCCTGATAGACTGCCAATCTTTTGGTCGCTAGCAAAACGATCACTATCAAAATGCAACTTCTCCGCCAAACGATAGAGGATACTGTAGTCTAAATCAATAGAATCCAAAAAGAAGTAGTCGTGTAGAGTTTTCTTTTTCAGGTCCTCGGGGAGTTTTTGAGGGATGTAGGCCAGTGACTGATAGTCAGACTGGATGTCTCCCTTGATAGTGAAATCAGACAAAGCTTCCCCCATTAAAATTTTAAGTAAGGTTGATTTGCCATTTCCCTCTTCGCCAATAATAGCTACCTTTTCCCCGTCTTGGATGCTCATGCTTAAATCAGAGACAAGGTCTCGTAGATCTTTGTTTTGTGTGATGGTCAGGTGATTGATGTTTATCATATGATTGCCCTTTCTAGAATATCAATAGTGCATAACAAAAAGCTCTACTTTACCTAGTAGAGCCAATGTCTATGTCAAAAAAACTCTATTAATACTCTTCGAAAATCTCTTCAAACCACGTCAGCGTCGCCTTACCGTAGATATGATTACTGACTTCGTCAGTTCTATCCACAACCTCAAAACAGTGTTTTGAGCTGACTTCGTCAGTCTTATCTACAACCTCAAAGCAGTGCTGTGAGCAACCTGCGGCTAGCTTCCTAGTTTGTTCTTTGATTTTCATTGAGTATAAAATGCCAGAAGAAAGAGCATAAAAGAGCACACAAAAAGAGACAAAAACAAGATCTACTAAATAAAGGTTCTTTATTTGATAGACTTAGTTGTTCATGTCTCCCTTACCTCCGAGTATTTGTACCTCTATCCTATACCTTTCAGGATATTTTGTCAACAGAAAACTGGAAATTCTATGCTTTAAAATCCAAAAACAGGTACCTAAAGACTTAGTACGTGTTTGACATGATCGTAATGGAATTTATCATAGTTGTGCCAAGAGATACGTGCTTGGTCGTTGAGTTTTAGGCTACCGAGACCTATCAGAAGACTGGTAGGTTGGTAAAATTTCTCAAGGTCTATTAAGATACTGTTGTTCAACTTTTCCGCTTTTTTGAGCTCTTGCAGAGTAGTATTTAGTAGCTCTTGTAGTCGAATATCATCTGCCCTACCCTGTTTACAGTTTTGGTAGCTTTTATTTATTTAACTCGGATAGGAGTTGGGTTGCATTAGTACCGAGTTCTTTGTCTTCCATATGAGCATCCTCCTTGCTCTTATGTATTCTTTCCTATAGTATAGAACTAAAAAACAAAAATATCGTAGTAAATATGTTAAAAAATCGAATTTTAATTATAAAGTTTGGTGGGCTGATTTGTAGCCTTTTCATGGTATAATCAAGAGAGTAAATCTTTATGGAGGAAGTATGAAATTAAATATTCAAGAGATTCGCAAGCAGTCTGAAGGCTTGCATTTTGAACAAACATTAGACTTAGCCGCAGACCTGCGTGCACGTAATCAAGAAATTTTAGATGTAAAAGATATCCTTGCTGTTGGGAAAGTACAGTACGAAGACCGTATGTATTTCTTAGATTATCAACTATCTTATACCATTGTTCTTGCTTCAAGTCGCAGTATGGAGCCAGTTGAGTTAGTTGAATCTTATCCAGTAACGGAAGTTTTCATGGAAGGCGCAACTAACCAACTAGATCAGGAAGTTTTAGACGATGACTTGGTCCTGCCTATCGAAAATGGAGAACTTGACCTTGCTGAGAGCGTATCAGACAATATCCTACTAAACATTCCTATCAAGGTCTTGACGGCTGAAGAAGAGGCTGGTCAAGGATTTGTTTCAGGAAATGACTGGCAAATCATGACAGAGGAAGAATACCAAGTCCAACAAGCAGTCAAGAAAGAAGAAAACAGTCCTTTTGCTGGCTTACAAGGACTATTTGACGGAGACGAATAATGGTCTTGTCAAAAAAACGAGCACGAAAAGTGCTAGAAGAAATCATTGCTCTTTTTCCAGATGCCAAGCCTAGTCTTGATTTCACCAATCATTTTGAACTCTTGGTTGCGGTCATGTTGTCAGCTCAGACAACGGATGCAGCGGTAAATAAAGCCACGCCAGGTCTCTTCGCTGCCTTTCCAACGCCACAAGCCATGTCTGTTGCGACAGAGAGTGAGATTGCCTCACACATTTCTCGCCTGGGACTGTATCGAAATAAGGCTAAATTCCTTAAAAAATGTGCCCAACAGTTACTAGACGATTTTGATGGTCAAGTCCCTCAAACACGTGAGGAATTAGAGAGTTTGGCTGGTGTTGGTCGCAAGACAGCCAATGTTGTCATGAGTGTGGGCTTTGGGATTCCAGCTTTTGCAGTGGATACTCATGTGGAGCGTATTTGCAAACACCACGATATCGTCAAAAAATCAGCGACACCACTTGAGGTGGAAAAGCGGGTCATGGATATCTTGCCACCGGAGCAGTGGTTAGCTGCCCATCAGGCTATGATTTATTTTGGAAGAGCCATTTGCCATCCTAAAAATCCAGAGTGTGACCAGTACCCACAATTATATGATTTTAGCAATTTATAAGATGGGGGATCAAAAGTTTTTGCTTGATTTTAAGCATGCTTTGTGCTATAGTATTTGATAACTAAATATTCCTTTAAACCTGTCCCGTGAGGCAGGCAAGGAGAACGATTAAGTAGTAGGGTGAAGTCTATACTGTTTGCAGTAGGGCTTACTTAGCTATACATTTCAAGTCTCCTTGTTTAAGGAGACTTTTCTTTTTGGAGGTTTGTCATGAAGACAAAAGAAGTTGTAGATGAATTGACCGTCAAACGAGCGATTACGCGTATTACTTATGAGATTATCGAACGCAACAAAGATTTGAATAAAATCGTCTTGGCTGGTATTAAAACTCGCGGTGTCTTTATCGCCCACCGAATCCAAGAACGTTTGGAACAGCTAGAAAATCTTTCAGTTCCTGTTGTGGAATTGGATACCAAACCTTTCCGTGATGATGTTAAAAGTGGAGAAGATACTTCTTTGGTTTCTGTTGATGTGACAGACCGTGAAGTTATCTTGGTGGACGATGTGCTTTATACAGGCCGTACCATCCGTGCTGCTATTGATAATATTGTCGGTCATGGTCGTCCTGCGCGCGTGAGTTTAGCAGTTCTAGTCGATCGAGGACATAGAGAATTGCCAATCCGTCCAGATTACGTTGGAAAAAATATCCCAACTAGTCGTTCTGAAGAAATCATCGTAGAGATGGCAGAACTTGATGGCCAAGACAGAGTTCTGATTACTGAAGAAGCTTAGAAAGCTAAAGGAGTAGCCATGTCAGAAAATCAACAAGCATTGAACCATGTGGTATCCATGGAAGACCTCACTGTTGATCAAGTGATGAAATTGATCAAGCGAGGAATTGAGTTTAAAAACGGAGCTCAGCTTCCCTACGAGGACCATCCGATTGTTTCCAATCTTTTCTTTGAGGATTCTACACGGACGCATAAGTCCTTTGAAGTGGCAGAGATTAAACTGGGATTGGAACGACTTGACTTTGATGTGAAGACTAGTTCGGTTAATAAAGGTGAAACACTTTATGATACTATTTTGACTCTGTCTGCTTTAGGAGTGGATGTCTGTGTGATTCGCCACCCTGAGGTCGATTATTACAGAGATTTGATTGCAAGTCCCACGATTACGACTTCCATTATCAATGGTGGAGATGGTTCGGGACAACATCCTAGCCAGAGCTTGCTTGATTTGATGACTATTTATGAGGAATTTGGCCACTTTGAGGGTCTCAAGGTTGCGATTGCAGGTGACTTGGATCATTCACGTGTTGCCAAATCCAATATGCAGATTTTGAAACGCTTGGGAGCTGAACTCTTTTTCGCTGGACCTGAGAAATGGAGAAGTCAAGAGTTTGCAGACTATGGACAGTTTGTAACCATTGATGAAATCATTGATCAGGTGGATGTTATGATGTTTCTCCGAGTGCAACATGAACGCCATGATAGTGGAGCTGTCTTTTCAAAAGAAGACTACCATGCCCAACATGGCTTGACTCAAGAACGTTATGACCGTTTGAAAGAAACAGCAATCCTCATGCACCCAGCTCCAGTCAATCGTGATGTAGAAATCGCAGATCACTTGGTTGAAGCACCAAAATCACGGATTGTCCAACAAATGACCAATGGTGTCTTTGTTCGAATGGCAATCTTAGAATCCGTACTGGCGAGTAGAAACGCCAACTAAAACACAAGACGTTAAAAGACGCCAGTGAGCGTCCACGAGAGGTGAAAATATGACAAAAAGACTTCTAGTATTAGAAGATGGCACAGTTTTTGAAGGCAAGGCCTTCGGAGCAGATATCGATGTAACAGGTGAAATTGTCTTTAACACAGGGATGACCGGCTATCAAGAATCCATTACAGACCAGTCTTATAATGGACAGATCTTGACCTTTACTTATCCTTTGGTGGGAAATTATGGAATTAACCGTGATGATTACGAATCCATTATTCCAACTTGTAAGGGAGTCGTTGTTTTTGAAGAAGCGCGTAGAGCAAGCAACTGGCGCAACCAAATGACGCTAGATGAATTTTTGAAAGCCAAGAAAATTCCGGGTATTTCAGGGATTGATACGCGTGCCCTTACCAAGATTATCCGTAAGCATGGTACTATGCGTGCAACCTTGACTCATGTTGGGGACAGCATGGATCATGTGACGGACCAGCTCCAAGCAACAGTATTGCCGACAGACAATATCAAGCAGGTTTCTACTAAAACTTCATATCCAGCTCCAGGAGTTGGTTTGAGCGTGGTGCTAGTGGACTTTGGTCTCAAGCACTCAATCCTACGTGAACTTTCTAAACGCAACTGTAACGTGACGGTTGTTCCTTATTCAACAACGGCTGAAGAAATTCTCCATCTCAATCCTGACGGAGTTATGTTGTCAAATGGTCCAGGTAACCCCGAAGACGTTCCACAAGCACTGGATATGATTCGTGGTGTGCAAGGAAAAATCCCAATCTTTGGTATCTGTATGGGACACCAACTTTTTGCTATGGCAAACGGGGCTAAGACTTACAAGATGAAATTTGGTCACCGTGGATTTAACCATGCAGTACGTGAAATTGCTACAGGACGTGTGGATTTTACAAGTCAAAACCATGGTTATGCAGTTAGCCGTGAGGATTTGCCAGAGCATTTGATTATCACCCACGAAGAAATCAATGATAAGTCAGTTGAAGGTGTGCGTCACAGATACCAACCTGCTTTCTCTGTTCAATACCATCCAGATGCAGCTCCTGGTCCTCATGACGCTAGCTACCTATTTGACGAATTTATCGAGATGATGGAAGCTTTTAAACAATCAAACTAAGAACGAGTAAAAGCTCGTCGGAGAATTTATTTAATGGCAACCCGAGAGTTGCCGAATAGAAAGGAGACGATACATTGTTCGCGGAAGTGAACACGCCCTAAGAACTGTGTGAAAAAGATAAACATCGTCTTGACGCTAAAGGCGTCTGCACCGAGTTTTCTATTTTCACTGTGTTCTTTACGGGCTTTGTATCATAAACTATGCCTAAACGTACTGATATTCAAAAAATTATGGTGATTGGTTCTGGTCCGATTATTATTGGTCAGGCTGCTGAGTTTGACTACGCTGGGACCCAGGCTTGCTTGTCGTTGAAAGAGGAAGGTTATGAGGTTGTCTTGGTTAACTCAAATCCTGCAACCATCATGACGGACAAGGAAATTGCTGATAAGGTTTACATTGAACCGATTACACTTGAGTTTGTGACACGTATTCTTCGTAAGGAACGTCCAGATGCCTTGCTCCCCACACTCGGTGGTCAGACAGGGCTCAATATGGCCATGGAATTATCTAAAAATGGTATCCTTGATGAGCTTGGTGTTGAGCTTCTGGGTACTAAACTATCTGCCATCGATCAAGCGGAGGACCGTGACCTCTTTAAACAATTGATGGAAGAACTCAACCAACCAATCCCAGAATCTGAAATTGTCAACACAGTCGAAGAAGCAGTTGCCTTTGCAGCAAAAATTGGCTACCCAGTCATCGTCCGTCCAGCCTTTACACTTGGTGGTACTGGTGGTGGTATGTGTGCCAACGAGGAAGAATTGCGTGAAATCGCTGAAAATGGTTTGAAATTGTCACCTGTTACCCAATGTTTGATTGAGCGTTCAATCGCAGGTTTCAAGGAAATCGAATACGAAGTTATGCGTGACTCAGCTGACAATGCTTTGGTTGTTTGTAACATGGAAAACTTTGACCCAGTTGGGATTCACACAGGGGATTCCATTGTATTTGCCCCTGCCCAAACCATGTCAGACTATGAAAACCAAATGCTTCGTGACGCAAGCTTGAGCATTATTCGTGCCCTCAAGATTGAAGGTGGATGTAACGTCCAGCTAGCCCTTGATCCACATAGTTTTAAGTACTATGTTATCGAAGTAAATCCTCGTGTGTCTCGTTCTTCAGCCCTTGCCTCTAAAGCGACAGGTTACCCAATTGCTAAGTTGGCTGCCAAGATTGCAGTAGGTTTGACCTTGGATGAAGTTATCAACCCAGTTACAGGTTCAACCTATGCTATGTTTGAGCCTGCCCTTGACTACGTTGTTGCCAAGATTCCACGTTTCCCATTTGACAAGTTTGAAAAGGGTGAGCGTCGTCTTGGTACTCAGATGAAGGCCACTGGAGAAGTCATGGCGATTGGTCGTAACATCGAAGAGTCGCTTCTTAAGGCTTGTCGTTCCCTTGAAATTGGGGTGCACCACAATGAAATACCTGAACTTGCAGCAGTTTCTGATGATTCCTTGATTGAAAAAGTAGTCAAAGCCCAAGATGACCGCCTCTTCTACGTATCAGAAGCCATTCGCCGTGGTTACACACCAGAGGAAATCGCTGAATTAACTAAGATTGATATCTTCTATCTGGATAAACTCTTGCATATCTTTGAAATTGAGCAAGAATTAGGTGCCCATCCACAAGATTTAGACGTTTTGAAAAATGCCAAACTCAATGGTTTCTCAGACCGTAAGATTGCTGAACTTTGGGAAACGACTGCAGACCAAGTCCGTCAGCTTCGTTTGGATAACAAGATTGTTCCTGTTTATAAGATGGTCGATACTTGTGCGGCAGAATTTGACTCTGAAACACCATACTTCTATTCAACCTATGGTTGGGAAAACGAGTCTATCAAGTCTGATAAAGAATCTGTACTTGTCCTAGGTTCTGGTCCAATCCGTATCGGGCAAGGGGTTGAGTTTGACTACGCAACCGTTCACTCTGTTAAGGCTATCCAGGCGGCTGGCTATGAAGCCATCATCATGAACTCAAACCCAGAGACCGTTTCTACAGACTTCTCTGTATCAGACAAGCTTTACTTTGAGCCATTGACATTCGAAGATGTTATGAATGTCATCGACTTGGAGCAACCAAAGGGAGTTATCGTTCAGTTCGGTGGTCAAACAGCTATCAACCTTGCGGAGCCATTGGCAAAAGCAGGTGTGACTATTTTGGGAACGCAAGTTGCTGACCTAGACCGCGCCGAAGACCGTGACCTCTTCGAGCAAGCTCTTAAAGATTTGGATATTCCACAGCCACCAGGACAAACGGCTACCAATGAAGAAGAAGCAGTACTTGCAGCTCGCAAGATTGGTTTCCCAGTCCTCGTTCGCCCATCTTATGTCTTGGGTGGTCGTGCTATGGAAATCGTTGAAAACGAAGAAGACCTTCGTTCTTACATGCGTACAGCGGTTAAGGCTAGTCCTGACCATCCAGTCCTTGTAGACTCTTATATCGTTGGACAAGAGTGTGAAGTTGATGCCATTTCAGACGGAGAAAATGTCCTTATTCCTGGTATCATGGAGCATATCGAACGTGCCGGTGTCCACTCAGGTGACTCAATGGCCGTTTACCCACCACAAACCTTGTCGCAAAAGGTGCAAGAAACAATCGCAGACTATACTAAACGTCTAGCAATCGGTCTTAACTGCCTTGGAATGATGAACATCCAGTTTGTCATCAAGGATGAAAAAGTCTATGTTATTGAGGTCAATCCACGTGCCAGCCGTACCGTTCCATTCCTTTCTAAGGTGACCAATATTCCTATTGCTCAAGTAGCGACTAAGCTCATTCTTGGTCAAAGTTTATCAGAACTTGGCTACCAAGATGGACTTTACCCTGAAAGCACCCGCGTTCATATCAAGGCACCTGTCTTCTCCTTTACCAAACTAGCTAAGGTAGACAGCTTACTTGGTCCTGAAATGAAGTCAACAGGGGAAGTTATGGGTTCTGATACGACTTTGGAAAAAGCTCTCTATAAGGCCTTTGAAGCTTCTTACTTACACTTGCCAACTTTTGGTAATGTTGTCTTTACCATTGCTGATGATGCAAAAGAAGAAGCCTTGGACTTGGCTCGTCGTTTCCAAAATATTGGCTATGGAATCCTCGCGACAGAAGGGACAGCAGCCCTCTTTGCTAGTCATGGACTGCAAGCTCAACCTGTTGGTAAGATTGGTGATGACGATAAGGATATTCCAAGTTTTGTTCGTAAAGGAAGAATTCAAGCTATTATTAACACAGTAGGAACCAAACGAACTGCAGACGAAGATGGTGAGCAGATTCGCCGTTCAGCTATTGAACACGGAGTGCCCCTATTCACAGCCCTAGATACAGCTAACGCCATGCTCAAAGTATTGGAAAGCCGTAGTTTTGTCACAGAAGCAATTTAATACCCAATGAAAATCAAAGAGCAAACGAGTCGCAGGCTGTACTTGAGTACGGCAAGGCGACATTGACACTGTTTGAAAAGATTTTCGAAGAGCATAAATAGGAAAATAAGTTGGACAAAAGGTCTTGAAGAAGATAAGGAAAACGCATAATATCTGGTGTTGAAAAACCTTGATATTATGCGTTTTGTTGTGGGGGGACTTACTTCATTTTTTCCTACAATTGAGTTTTTCCAAGTCTCACTCAATACTTTGTATAATCGCCCTCAATCAATTTTTACGATAGGCTTTAATACTGTGACTATACCATTCTTGCATTTCCTTTGATGGTGGTGTCATATAATCCCCATACATCTGAGTTAAAAATTGGTCATATTTTTTTGGGACGGGCAACATACGACCTTCAAACTCAGTTAAGATGAGTTCTTTAAAGGTATCAACTGGGAAGACTTCTTTCATTCCTTCCTTACCGATCCCAATTCCTCCCTCATATTGAGGAGAGTTGGTTGTAGCATTTTTGACTAGCTGATCAATTTTCTTGTAAAAGTAACGGGGATTGACCACTCGGAGGGCGTACCAGCTACATAATCTTAGAAAATCTTTTAACTTGCTATCACCGTGAACTGCGCGTGATTTTTTGATATAAGCTAGTTGACGAAGGGCTACATACTTATAACTCTTGTCGACAATGCTCAAGTCTGTAAATCGATCAATTGGGAAGACATCGATGAAAAGGCTGGTATCATGACGCTTGTACTTAACATGGTCTTCGATAACGGTAGAAGTATCTAAAATCGATGCGAAATTATGGAAGTACCAAGAAGAAGTGTCATATGAAAGAACCTTATAGCGAGGGTGATTTTCTTCTTCAATAATCTTCAATAAGCGCTCATAATCTTCACGATAGAGAGAAATATCAATATCATCATCCCAAGGAATCATACCTTTGTGGCGGATAGCTCCAAGCATGGTTCCATAACTTAGAAAATAAGGAATATCATGTTTCTTACAAGTCTCATCAATATAGTCTAGCAGGGCTAGTTGAATTTCTTTAATTTCTTTTTTTTCTAAATACTGCATCCTAATCCTCCAATTTGTAAGCGTGAAATTCATGACTGTAGAAGCGTTTTTCTTCTGGTGGTAGGGTCATATAATCTCCATAAAATTGTGTCAAAATAGTATCATATTTTTCAGGTGCGGGAAGGCTTAAATTCTCAAAGGGTAAATCGATTGTTTTATCAAAGGTAGCACTTGGAAAGACTTCCTTTTCCTTAAATTTTGAAGGGATAAAGGCCATATACTGCCCATTCTCATGACTATATTTTTGAATTTCTTTCTCGATTTTATGTGCGAAATAACGAGGAGAAACCGGTCGAAGGAGCAACCAAAAGGCTGTTCGTATCCAATCTTTTAAAAGGCTATCCTTATAGACAATATTTTTATGTTTACTGAAAGACAGAAGTTTGAAGCTTTCCAGCTTATAACAAATATCAATGACCTTAGGGTCATCAAAGCGATCCATAGGGAAAATATCGATAAAAACACCTGACTCATAGGTTTTTGTATTTCGAGTATCGATTATTTTAGTTGTACTGTCGGTTATTTTGATAAAGTTGTTAAAGTAGTTCTTATCAGTTTCTAAGGAAAGGAGCTTATATTTGCTTTTTTCCTTTTGAAAAATGGTAATAAATCGTTGGTAGTCTTCCCGAGGCATGGATAAATCAATATCGTCGTCCCAAGGGATAAAGCCCTGATGTCGAACTGCCCCAATCAGAGTCCCATAGTTAATAATATAGTTGATACTGTGCTTTTTACAGAGAGTATCAATATAATCCAAAATTTCTAATTCAATTTGTTTGGCATCTTCAATGGTTAGTTGTTTCATTTTAAACTCCTATGATCTTTTGAATTTATTTTTTAAGGCTAGGACATGGTTTAAAAATTCATAGAAAATGCTATCTTTGGTGAAGGCAAGTAGACCAATATAAGAGATGGCTGATAGCAAGACAATCAAACCAGTATTAATCAAAAATGGCAAATTAATGATCATATCCACAGGATACAAGAAATTAATTAGGAAATAAATTCCTACAAAGGAAAGTGAAAAGAGCGAGTATCGAACAGTATAGCTAAAGATATGTCCCAAGTGAATAAGCTGTTTTCTATGGATGAAAATGATATAGAAAACAAGTAGAGAGGCCTCTGATAGCATAGTTGTCAGTAAGTAGTATTCAGGAGCCACGATATGGTTGAAAAAGAGTAGACTATTTAAGCCCAAATTGAGTAGCCCAGCAAAGACTGTGTAAACTGTGATACGTTTTTCATAGCCATTTGTAAAGAGAATTTGGGAACCAAGAATGGTATCTAGTGCCAGGATAATCGTCCGAAAAGCGAAGAGAGAGGTTAAGATACCACCTCCGATATATTTTTCACTACCGTAAAGTAGGATGGCATTTGGTCCTAAAACCATGAGTCCAAAGCTCAGTGGAATGATAAAGAAGTTAAAGATTCGACTGCCCCTGTTAACCAGAGAAACATAGGCTTCTTTGTCTCCTTTACCCAAATAGTAACTGAGACGAGGCACACTCACTCCAATTGCACCTGTTACAACCCCAGCTATAACGGTCACAATTCGCTGAGCCATGGTATAGTAACTAACGTTGACATCAATCCCTGTTTTAACGAGGAAGAGACGGTCCAAAAATGTGAAGAGCATATTGGCATTGGCAAAGACCAACATGGCTGTTAAAGGGAGAAAGAGCGGTTTAAAATCACTTAGGTGGATTTTAACAAGTTTAATGTCTCTTTTAATCCAAAAATAACTAATCAGATAGTTAATCAGTGTCGATAAACTCATCACAAGTGTGTAGACAACAATATCGTGTTCATTTTTAACAAATAAGAAAATAGAGACCAGCATCAGGATACGGATGAAGGCAGTCTTGTAAAAGAGAAAACTGTAATTTTCCAGAGCTTCATTGACCCATTCAATTGAAAAAATCTGGGCAATGAGTTGAATCCCCATAACAAGGTAGACTTTTTTGACAATTGGATTATCTGTAAAGAAGAGAGGATAGGCTAGGATATAGACAGCGGTAGTCAAAATTGTACAAGCTATGCACAAATAAAAAAGACTAGAGAAGGTTCTATTCAGATCTTTTTTGTTATCCTTGACATTACTGATGGCCCGTAAACCGTAGTTATAGACCCCATAAGTCGCAAAGGGCAAGAAAAATGACAAAATAGTGTCAACTGAGTTGAAGTAACCATAGTCAGTTCGGTCCAAGACACGCGCTACATAGGTTCCAGTTAGGATGGGAAAAATAATATTTAAGACACGAATTCCCATGTAGGATAGAGCATTTAATTTTATACTTTTCATTCAATTTACCTCGTTTTTCATTATATCATAAAGTCAGCTAATAAGAAATGAAGGGAAGTAATACTCTTCGAAAATTTCTTCAAACCACGTCAGCGTCGCCTTACCGTACTCAAGTACAGTTACGGCTAGCTTCCTAGTTTGCTTTTTGATTTTCATTGAGTATAAGTCAAGTAATCACTTTGAAGTTTCAAAGCTTAATTTTAAGTTTTCTTTAAGGAAAGTATATTATTCTGAAGAACTCTAAAATTTCACAGCCATTTATCGGTAATGACTACAGAATTCCTAGTCATTACTAGAAATGGACTAGTTTCTTTGAATAATAGAACTCCTTAAACCTTCTATTCTAGAACGGGAGGGTCGGTATTTCTTTCATGATAGGACTAGATTGTGGTATAATAGAGAGAATAAGTTTTTTTAGTAAGACAAAGGAGAAAATAGATGATTTATGCAGGAATTCTTGCTGGTGGAACTGGCACACGCATGGGAATCAGTAACTTGCCAAAACAATTTTTAGAGCTAGGTGATCGACCTATTTTGATTCATACAATTGAAAAATTTGTCTTGGAACCAAGTATTGAAAAAATTGTAGTTGGGGTTCATGGAGACTGGGTTTCTCATGCAGAAGATCTTGTAGATAAATATCTTCCTCTTCATAAGGAACGTATCATCATTACAAAAGGTGGTGCTGACCGCAATACAAGTATTGAGAAAATCATTGAAGCCATTGATGCTTATCGTCCGCTTACTCCAGAGGACATTGTTGTTACCCACGATTCTGTTCGTCCATTTATTACACTTCGCATGATTCAAGACAATATCAAACTTGCTCAAAATCATGACGCAGTGGACACAGTGGTAGAAGCGGTTGATACTATCGTTGAAAGTACTAATGGCCAATTTATTACAGATATTCCAAATCGTGCTCACCTTTATCAAGGACAAACACCTCAAACATTCCGTTGCAAGGACTTCATGGACCTTTATGGATCTCTTTCTGATGAAGAGAAGGAAATCTTGACAGATGCATGTAAAATCTTTGTGATCAAAGGAAAAGATGTGGCCTTGGCCAAAGGTGAATACTCAAATCTGAAGATTACAACCGTAACAGATTTGAAGATTGCAAAAAGTATGATTGAGAAAGACTAGTAAAATGATTAATCAAATTTATCAACTAACTAAGCCTAAGTTTATCAATGTCAAATATCAGGAAGAGGCTATTGAACAAGAGAATCATATCCTCATCCGCCCTAACTACATGGCTGTCTGTCATGCGGATCAGCGTTACTACCAAGGAAAACGTGATCCAAAGATTTTGAATAAAAAGCTTCCAATGGCAATGATTCACGAGTCATGTGGAACCGTTATTTCTGACCCGACAGGAACCTATGAGGTTGGGCAAAAAGTTGTCATGATTCCCAATCAGCCTCCTATGCAGAGTGATGAAGAATTTTATGAGAACTACATGACAGGGACCCATTTCTTGTCCAGTGGCTTTGATGGCTTTATGAGAGAGTTTGTTTCTCTCCCTAAAGACCGTGTGGTGGCTTATGATGCTATTGAAGATACGGTTGCAGCCATTACAGAGTTTGTCAGTGTCGGCATGCACGCTATGAATCGTCTATTGACCCTTGCTCATAGCAAGCGGGACCGAATCGCCGTTATCGGAGATGGAAGTTTAGCATTTGTGGTTGCCAATATTATCAACTATACTTTGCCAGAAGCAGAGATTGTGGTTATTGGTCGTCATTGGGAAAAATTGGAACTTTTCTCATTTGCCAAAGAATGCTATATTACTGATAATATTCCTGAAGATTTGGCCTTTGACCATGCTTTTGAGTGTTGTGGTGGTGATGGTACTGGACCAGCAATTAATGACTTGATTCGCTATATTCGTCCTCAGGGAACGATTCTTATGATGGGAGTTAGCGAGTATAAAGTGAATCTCAATACACGCGATGCCTTAGAAAAAGGTTTGCTCTTGGTTGGGTCCTCTCGTTCTGGTCGCATTGATTTTGAAAATGCTATCCAAATGATGGAAGTCAAGAAATTTGCCAATCGTCTTAAAAATATCCTTTATCTAGAAGAACCTGTAAGAGAAATTAAAGATATTCACCGTGTCTTTGCAACCGATTTAAACACAGCCTTTAAAACAGTGTTTAAGTGGGAAGTATAAGTGCTGGAGGTTAATTGTGGAGAAAATCATTAAAGAAAAAATTTCTTCCCTACTTAGTCAAGAAGAGGAAGTCCTCAGTGTTGAACAACTGGGGGGAATGACCAATCAAAACTATTTGGTCAAAACAACAAATAAGCAATACATTGTTAAATTCTTTGGTAAAGGGACAGAAAAGCTTATCAATCGACAAGATGAAAAGTACAATCTTGAACTACTAAAGGATTTAGACTTAGATGTAAAAAATTATCTTTTTGATATTGAAGCTGGTATCAAAGTAAATGAGTATATCGAATCTGCGATTACGCTTGATTCAAGGTCAATCAAGACTAAATTTGACAAAATTGCTCCAATATTACAAACTATTCATGCTTCTGGCAAGGAATTAAGAGGAGAATTTGCTCCTTTTGAAGAAATCAAAAAATACGAATCTTTGATTGAGGAAAAAATCCCTTATGCCAACTATGAAGCTGTTCGAGAAGAAGTCTTCTCCTTAGAGAAAAGACTGGCTGACTTAGGTGTTGACAGAAAATCTTGTCATATCGATTTGGTGCCTGAAAACTTTATCGAGTCACCACAAGGACGACTTTATCTGATTGACTGGGAATATTCATCAATGAACGATCCAATGTGGGATTTGGCTGCTCTCTTTTTAGAGTCTGAATTCACTCGTCAAGAGGAAGAAGACTTCTTGTCTCACTATGAGAGTGAGCAAACACCTGTCTCTCGTGAAAAGATTGCCATTTATAAAATTTTACAAGATGCTATTTGGAGTCTATGGACAGTCTACAAAGAAGAGCAAGGTGCAGATTTTGGTGACTATGGTGTGAGTCGTTACCAAAGAGCTGTTAAAGGTTTGTCATATTATGGAGGTTCTGATGAAAAATAAAAATGGAGTTTCTTTTGGTCTACTCTCAGGTATTTTCTGGGGTTTAGGTCTAACGATTAGTGCTTATATCTTTTCGATTTTTACAGATTTGTCGCCCTTTGTGGTGGCCGCTGCTCACGATTTCTTGAGTATCTTTATCTTACTAGCTTTTCTCTTGGTAAAAGAAGGAAAAGTTCGTCTCTCAATTTTCTTAAATATTCGCAATGTTAGTGTTATCATCGGAGCCTTGCTAGCAGGCCCTATCGGTATGCAGGCCAATCTTTATGCGGTTAAGTATATCGGAAGTTCTTTAGCTTCATCGGTATCCGCTATCTATCCTGCGATTTCGGTTTTATTGGCTTTCTTCTTTTTAAAGCACAAGATTTCAAAAAATACTGTGTTTGGGATTGTCTTGATTATTGGAGGAATTATTGCCCAGACCTATAAGGTTGAACAGGTCAATTCTTTCTACATTGGAATTCTCTGTGCTTTGGTTTGTGCTATTGCATGGGGGAGTGAGAGTGTCCTTAGCTCTTTTGCCATGGAAAGTGAACTGAGTGAAATCGAAGCCCTCTTAATCCGTCAAGTGACTTCATTCTTGTCCTATCTTGTGATTGTGCTCTTCTCTCATCAGTCATTTGCAGAAGTGGCCAATGGACAATTGCTAGGTCTCATGATTGTCTTTGCTGCCTTTGATATGATTTCCTACTTGGCTTATTATATCGCTATCAATCGCTTGCAACCAGCCAAGGCTACAGGCTTGAATGTGAGCTATGTAGTATGGACTGTCTTGTTTGCAGTTGTTTTCTTGGGTGCACCACTAGATATGCTGACAATTATTACGTCACTTGTCGTTATTGCTGGAGTTTATATTATTATTAAAGAATAAAGGAGATTCGTGTGAAAGCCATCATCTTAGCAGCGGGATTGGGAACTCGCTTGCGTCCTATGACTGAAAATACCCCTAAAGCCTTGGTTCAGGTTAATCAAAAACCCTTGATTGAATACCAAATTGAGTTTTTAAAAGAAAAAGGAATCAATGACATCATCATCATTGTTGGTTACCTTAAAGAACAATTCGATTACTTGAAAGAAAAATATGGTGTTCGCCTCGTTTTCAATGATAAATACGCTGACTACAATAACTTTTACTCTCTCTATCTTGTAAAAGAAGAATTAGCTAACAGCTATGTTATTGATGCAGATAACTATCTCTTTAAAAATATGTTCCGCAATGATTTGATACGTTCGACTTATTTTAGTGTTTATCGTGAAGATTGTACCAACGAATGGTTCTTGGTCTATGGAGATGACTATAAGGTGCAAGACATTACTGTTGATAGTAAGGCAGGCCGCATCCTTAGTGGTGTATCCTTCTGGGATGCTCCAACTGCAGAAAAGATTGTCAGCTTTATCGACAAGGCTTATGCGAGTGGTGAATTTGTTGATCTCTACTGGGACAATATGGTTAAGGACAATATCAAAGAGCTGGATGTCTATGTTGAAGAATTAGAAGGCAATAGCATCTATGAAATCGATAGTGTCCAAGACTATCATAAATTAGAAGAGATTCTTAAAAACGAAAATTAAAAATTTTGTATGTGAGTTATAGTCTCGATAAAAATAGTTACATCAAAATGAAATAGGAATTAGGTGAATCAATTGGGGAAGTCAAATTAGTGTGTTCGTCTCTTATTTCAATCTACTATACAAGAAAAGTGCAAATAAGAAATCTCCAGATTAGGAACCATCAGTGAGTTCTCTAGTTTGGAGATTTTTCAATATACTTCGTTATTGGACGGTTACAATTGAGTGTTATCTAGCTTCCGGCTCATTTATTTGTTG